>JABEUT010000155.1 GCA_013044305.1 Bacteroidia bacterium | reverse complement strand
GTGCTAAAGTATATTCATAATTTGCAATTATAGCCCTGTTAGCCGTAGCTTAAACTACGCATGGTTAATTGAACAGGCTTTGGCTGCCCCATTCCTTACTTTCCCCTAAAAGGGAAAGCGTTCCTTAAACCTATCCCATTTTAAAGATTGTCTCATTCGGCTTATTTTATAAGCCATACCAATGTAATTTTCAGCTCTCATTTTTCCATTTTTTTCGTATCTTTGTCTAAATTACTTAAACAATGAATACTGTAACCTTACAGGTGGACGATAATAAAGATTATGAACTACTCCTTCAGCTTTTGTCACGATTAAAAGTGAAAGTGGTAACTTCAACTAAGAATTCTTCATTGCTTGAAAGACAAAAACTGCTTTCTATTATTAAAAAAGGAGGCAGCGGAAAAAGTATTTCAGACCCGATAAAATGGCAAAAGGAATTAAGAAAAGACAGGCCATTACGCTGAATACCTGATGCACATTATAGACAGTAATATCATCATTTATTCTGCCAATCCAAAATTATCTTTCCTTCGGCAATACTTTACAAGCGCCAACCATTGTGTTGCGTCTATTTCGATAATTGAGGTTCTCGGATACTATAAACTGGATGCTGCTGACAAAAAATATTTTGACGCCCTTTTAAAATATGTCACAATAATTCCTTTAACCGATATTATTATTCACGAAGCGGTTGCAATTCGCCAGGCAAACAATTTGACTCTTGCTGATTCAATTATAGCCGCTACCGCTATTACTTCTCACGCTGAACTCATTACACGTAATACCGGTGATTTTAAAAACATTAAGAAATTAAAAGTTGTTAATCCATTTAAAGAGTAATTTCTCAATCCCGTTAGGCGTAGTTGAATCTACGCCATTTATTTATAGAGGTTGCGGCTGCCCCATTACTTACCTTCCCCTAAAAGGGAAAGCGTTCCTTAAACCTATCCCATTTTAAAGATTGTCTCGTTCGGCGTGGTTTATAAGCTATATCATTGTAATTTTCAGCTCTCATTTTTCCATTTTTTCGTACCTTTGTATTATGAAAGCAGAGTTTATAATTGATAAAAAAAGTAAAAAAACGTGCAGTTCTCCTTCCTATGAAGGATTACAAACGATTATTAGAAGAACTTGAAGAGTTGGATGATATAAAACTTTACGATGAAGCAAAAGCCCATAAAGGAGATTTTATTCCTATTGAAGAGGCATTTAAAATTCCGGATGCCAAACGTAATGGGAAAAAATGAAGTATTAGGTAATCATTGACAAAAAGGTTCTTAAAGAATTGGACAAAATTTCCGAACCGAATTATTCCAGAATCAGAACAGCAATCTTTGCCTTAGCAGATAATCCAAAGCTGAAAAGGATCTAATCACAGAGTACAATTTATTTGGGCACCAATTGCTCCCTATAACAATCGGGATTGGTGCCACGTATATTCCATATTCCCCAACCAAGCCCTTAAAAAGGACTTTTGGGAAAACACCTATCTTTGGAACACGATATGATTAAAACAGCAGATAGCGTTTGCCGCCATCGGATACAAAATAAGGTGGTTATAAAATGTTCAGTGTTAAACACCTGCACGGAGAAGAAAGCGGTGGCGCCTGTGTTCATTCAGTTATGCCTGGTTGCATCGGCAGCTTGTTTTTGTGCCATGCTGCTTTTTTCGGGTTGTGCCTCGGGCAAATACCCCAAGCCCCATAAAAGAGCCCCGGTAGGCGGGTGGCACAAAAAATTTGACAGCAACCCCGGAGGCTACCATACAGGAGGGGGCAAGGAAACACCATTTTAATCAGCGCAAGGGCAGTGGCAGGCAGGCTTTGCCCGGCCGGTAATTTAAAAAACGTAATTTTGAGGAACAATTGAATGTCATTTATGAAGAACATTTTCAACGGGAAAGATAACAGTGAAATAATAGAACGCCTTGAAAAACTGTCGCCCGATGCCAAAGCCTTGTGGGGTAAGATGAACGTGGCGCAGATGCTGGCACACTGCCATATTGCAACACAAATGACCACAGGTGAAATAAACCCCAGGCGCGCCACCTTTCCTGTAAACATCATTGGCAGGCTGCTGAAACCGCGCATGCTCGGCCCCGCTCCTCTGCCCAAAAATACGCCTACCATTCCCGATGCCGTGATTAAGGAAACAAGAAACTTTCAAACGGAGAAGTTGAATTTTGCCTCCGCTGTGAAGAGAATGGCAGCAGAAGGCGAAAAATGCGCAAAAGCCCGGTTTCATCCCTTTATGGGAAAAATGACTCCAAACGAGTGGGGCAGAATAAACTACAAACATGCCGATCATCATTTAAAACAATTCGGAGCCTGAACCCCAAAGGATGCCGACATATAGAAAAGTACGAACATGAAAAAACCGATATTCCGCCTTTTACTCTTCGCATTTTGCTTACCTGCCGCCCTGGCAAATGCGCAAACACATTTTATGGTAAGTACGCTGGCAGGCCCTTCGGTTGCCGGCAACGACACCCTGAATACGTCAGGATACCGCAACGGCCCCGATTCCCTGGCCTTGTTTCAGCACCCCTGCGGAGTGGCAGCCGATAAAAAAGGAAACATATACATAGCCGATACATACAACAACATGATACGGAGGGTGAATGCCGACAGCACCTTTGCCCTTGCAGGAGATACCGGTGCAGGCTTTGCCGATGGGGCGGGCACGGCTGCGCGGTTCAACAGGCCTATGGGTATATGCACCGATAAAAACGGAAATATTTATGTTGCCGACACCTACAACAACCGCATCAGGGAAGTATCCCCTTCGGGCAACGTGATAACCTATGCAGGCAACGGCATACAAGGCGATTCGGGCGACGGAGGCCCCGCTACGGCAGCTGAACTATCTCTGCCCGTTGGAGTTGCCGCCGATACAATTGGCAACATTTATGTTACCGACAACGGAAATAATGTGATCCGCGAAATCTTTACCAACGGCACAATTGCCACTTTTGCAGGAAGCGGCAAAGCAGGTTACCTGAACGGCAAATCGGATACGGCGGAGTTTCTGGGGCTTTATGGCGTTGCTGCCGACGATTCGGGCTATGTGTATGTAACGGAATACATAAATGACGATGTGCGGAAAATAAGAAATGGCAAAGTAACCACCCTTGCCGGAAACGATACCAATATAGTGTTTCACGGAGGCGACACCATTCCTATTTACCCTTTTGGTTACCGCAACGGCAAAAACGATACCGCCCTGTTTTACGACCCCGCGGGCATAGCGGTTGACAGCTCCGGCCTTTCCGTTTTCGTATCGGATGAATATAATTATGCCATACGCAAAATAGGAAGGGATTCGGTTACAACCTTTGCCGGAGACACCACCGCGGACAGCCTGCATATCATCCCCGCTATTGCCGGATATGTGAACGGCCTCTCCCCTGCCGCCAGGTTCAATTCGCCTGTCGGGCTTGCGCTTGACAACAAAGGCAACGTTTATGTGGCCGACAACGGAAATAATGCAATAAGGAAAATAGCGCCCACAGTCCTGTCAGCCGTTGCACCTGTGCAGTATGTGCCCCTGCCTGCCATCAGCGCCTACCCCAACCCCTGTTCCGGCAGGCTCATGATTGCCTCGGCCCCGCAGGGCAAGGCCATGCTGTGCGACATTACCGGAAGGGTGGTATGGAGCAGCCCCGCTTTCAAAGCCCCCTTTGTTCTGAATACTGCAGGTTTTACGCCGGGTGTCTATTTATTCAGCGCCCAGTCGGCGGCAGGAACAGTAACGCAAAAAATAATAGTGGCACATTAACAGAACAAACCTATGCGCTCCGATGTATCGGATATAAGTATTTGGCTGCCGTCCGCTATCATCACCGCGGCATTTATAGCGGCGGGGATCATCCTTCAGAAAGTTGCAACGGCATACTTTCACCGCCTTGCCCGCAAAAACAAATGGAAAGAGGGCCTCGTATTCGTTAGTTCGCTGCGCGGCATGGTGGTACTTGTGTTCACGGTAGTGGGCATATACGAGGGTATGGTGCATCTGCCCTATACGATTCCTGAACTGCCGAACATCAAAAAGCTACAGAATGCCTTAATCATTCTTATAGCTACCATTGTTGCGGCGCGCCTTTTCAGGGGATTGTTCAAGGTTTACACCCACAGGGAAGAAGGCATCAGGCGTTCCCTGTCGCTGTTCAACACCATAATAGGCATTGTGGTTTACTCCCTCGGCGGCCTTATCATCCTCGACAGCCTCGGCATATCCATTACTCCGGTGCTTACCGCCCTCGGCGTTGGCGGCCTGGCGGTAGCCCTGGCCCTGCAGGACACCTTATCCAACCTTTTTGCCGGAATACACATTACCATTTCGCACATACTGAAGCCGGGAGATTATATTGGGTTGAGCACCGGCGAAGAGGGTACAGTGAACGACATAACCTGGCGATGCACCACGCTGCTTACCCAGTCGGGCAATATAATAGTGATACCCAATTCCAAGATATCCACCGCAAATGTTACAAACTATTCGCTTCCGGAACTTAGCCTCGATTTCGGGGTTTATTTTACAGTTGCTTTTTCGGCCGATCTGAACAAGGTTGAAAAAGCAGGAATAGAGGAAGCGGAGCAGGTAATGAAAGAAACAGGGCTTGTAAAAGGCAACCTGGTATTCCGTGTAAGGGAGATAGGCGAATACGGCATAAAGTGTGCCCTGTTTTTAACCATCCACCAGTTCAAAGACCAGTATCTGGTAAGGCATAACCTGATAAAGCGCCTCATGCTGCGGTTTGCCGGAGAGGGCATTTCAATACCCTATCCTACCAGAGAGATGCTGACGAAAGCCGAAAGGCAGTAGGTAATATACACTCCGGCTTACTTTACTTGCCGGCACCTATCATAAAAACAAGGGCAAGCGAAAGCAGCCCGCAGAGGTAACCCAGATAAATTTCTTCAGCCTTGTGCGCTTTTAGCCTGTAGCGTGCATAGCCGGTAAGGAAAGCCAGGACGAGAGCTGCGCCAATCCAATATTTAAGGTCGGACCGCTCGCTGTATTCCAGCCCTATAACCGTGCCAAGCAACCCGCCGGCGCCGGTGGCATGCAGGCTGCTGCGGGTAATGAAATTTAAAACGAGAGTAGCCATCAGGGCAATATTTATTCCAAGCAAAAAAAGAAAAAGCGACTGCGCGGTACCGGAAACATTGTGTAAAACGATGAATGATATGAGGAAGCCTAATTCCGTAAAAACGATAAGTAAAAGCCTGTCGTGTCGCGAAGGCTCTTCGAGGCTTCCTATTTTCCCTGCCCTGACAAGCGACAGTATGCAGAATAATGGCAGCAGGGCGGTAGCCCCAAGCACAGTCCACGGTATCATGAGCAGCTGGTAAGGAGAACGGACGGAAAAAAGCAAGGAAGGATCGGCGCCCAGCAAGAAACAAACGCCAAGGGTAGGCATGAACAGCGGGTGAAAGAGATAGGAAACAGTTTTCCAGAATACCTTGCCCTTCATAATGCTTTTCTTAAACGGGCAACGGGAATATCGAGTTGTTCCCTGTATTTGGCAACGGTACGGCGCGCTACCTGGCAGCCCTTTTCCTTCAGCATATCCACGAGGGCGTCGTCGTTAAGCGGGCTCTTTTTATTTTCGGCTTCTATAAGCTCGCGAAGCAGGTTTTTAACGGTTTTTACCGACACCTCCTCGCCGCTTTCCTTGCGGAAGGATTCAGAGAAGAGGTTCTTGAGCAGCAGGGTTCCGAAGGCGGTTTGCACATATTTGCTGTTCACCACCCGTGAAATGGTGGATATATCGAGATGGGTGACCGCTGCTATATTTTTAAGCAGCATAGGCTTCAGCAGGCTTTCGTCGCCTTCCCTGAAATAATTGCGCTGGTAATCGAGTATGGCCTGCATTACCTTTTGAAGCGTATCTTCTCTTTGCTTCAGTGCATCCATAAAACTGTTTGCGGCTTCCATTTTACGCCGCGCAAAACTTGCGGCTTCGCGTTCCTGCTTCCCTTTCTTGCTCCGGTGGCTGGTCATTTCGCTGTACACTGTGCTTACCCTTAATCTGCCTGTATTCTTATAATTTAAAGTCAGCTCCGGCTCGCCATTCTCCAGCGTTACAGTAAAGTCGGGTATTACTGTAACGGCAGCCCCTTCTTCGGAGTAGGCGTCGCCGGGTTTGGGGTTCAGTTTCAGTATTTCATCGAGGGCCGCCTTCAGCTTTTCATCATCGGTATGCAGCATCTCCTTTATGCGCGCATAATTTTTTTTGGTGAATTCATCGAACGCCCGGTTTACTATTTTAAGCGCCAGTTCGGTGGCGGGCGCTTTTATGGCCTTACGCCTAAGTTGTATCAACAGGCATTCCTGCAGGTTGCGCGCCCCTATGCCCGGCGGATCGAGCTCCTGAACCATTTCGAGCAGGGGCTGTAATTCCTGCTCATCTGTTTGAATGTTCTGTAAAAAGGTAATGTCGTTGGCAATAGAATACAGATCGCGACGCAGGTAACCGTCGTCGTCTATGTTGCCTATAATGTAGCCGGCAAGCAAGTACTGCCGTTCATTCAGGTTGCGCATGCCGAGCTGAAACATAAGGGAGTCCTGAAAGGAAACAGTTGCGGCCACAGGTTTTTGCTCCTTTTCGCTGTCGGCGTCGTATGCCAGCGATGTTTTATATGCCGGCACGTATTCGTCGCTTTCCTCCATAAAGTCTGCCGCCTCATCACCCAAAATCCCGTCTGATGCCTCCCCTTCCGCCCCGTCTGTCAAAGCGTCCTGTTCTTCCCTTGCCTCCGGTTCGTTTTCGGGAACTTCCTCCAGGGCGGGGTTGCTTTCTATTTCCTCCTTTATCCTTTGTTCAAGCGAAATTACAGGCAAGGCAATCAACTTTTGCACCAGCATCTGCTGTGGTGTCATGCGCAATTGTTGCTTTTGCTGTAAGGATTGTTTAAGCACAGAAAATTTTATTTTTCGCAGTTTTTAACCGTTACTTTTACTTGCTGCAAAATTAATCTTATTGTGGTTTGCCGTTAACCCTGTTTCCTTTAAAAATTTCATTATGGCCTCCGCATATATCCTTCCACCGGCTGCCTTTGTGCCGATGCTGCCGCGCTGTTCTATCTGTCGCTTACAGAAGGGCTTATGATCAGCCTCAATCATGCACCATTTATTATTACTTTTTAAAACTGATTTATGAACTCCTTGCTTCTGCAATAACGTTAGGTTGGCAATAAAATCAGGCATCATGGAGTTGTGTCGCTATTATTATTGTCCGTTGTTTGCGGGAAAAGGATTACTTTCGCAGCCTTAAAAAAAAAGTAAGTGATTACTGTTTCCAATCTTTCGTTACGCTACGGCAAAAGGGTGCTGTTCGACGAGGTGAACCTTAAGTTTACCCAGGGCAACTGTTACGGAGTTATTGGCGCCAACGGCGCTGGCAAGTCCACCTTCCTTAAAATACTTTCGGGCGAAATAGAATCTACCACCGGGACGGTATCCGTAACTTCCGGCGAAAGAATAAGCGTGCTGAAGCAGAATCACTTTGAATTCGACCCCTACCCTGTTCTTCAGGTGGTAATGATGGGGAACAAAAGGCTTTGGGATGTGATGCGCGAAAAAGACGCCCTTTATGCAAAGCCCGACTTCGGAGAAAAGGACGGGGTGAAGGCTGCCGAACTGGAAACGCTCTTCGCGGAAATGGAAGGCTGGAATGCCGAAAACGATGCTGCGGCCCTGCTAAGCAACCTGGGCATAAAGGAAGAATTTCATAATACCCTGATGGGCGAACTGAACGGCAAGGAAAAGGTTCGCGTGCTGCTTGCCCAGGCCCTGTACGGCAACCCCGACATACTGCTGCTCGATGAACCCACGAACGACCTGGATGTGGACACCATCGCGTGGCTGGAAAACTTTTTAGCTGACTTTGAGAATATAGTGATAGTGGTATCGCACGACCGGCACTTTCTGAATACAGTCTGCACCCATACCGCCGACATAGATTTTGGCAAAATAAACATTTACACGGGCAATTACAGTTTCTGGTACGAGTCGAGCCAGCTGGCGCTGCGGCAGCGTTCGGAGCAGAACAAAAAGGTG
>JABEUT010000001.1 GCA_013044305.1 Bacteroidia bacterium | reverse complement strand
TTTGCCGAAAGGAATAAGCCTTTCAGCGCTCCGTATTTTTGAATTGCTTCAATGCTATATTGCGAACAGGTAGGAGTAAACCGGCATGAAGGCATCTTATACGGCGAAATGGCGGTTTGATAAAACCTAATGAGCACTATCAGCGCTTTCCTCATGTTCTATCCGTTTCTGCAGATGATGTAAAGTTACTAATAATTTAGATTCTATTTCGGAATAGGGCAATTTACTTTTTGCAATATAAATGAACATTGCAGTACATTGTACTTTTGCCTTCCGCACCGTATCGTACAGTGTGGTTTTGTTCTGCCGGTATGCCTCGCGCATACGTCGTTTCAGCAGGTTACGGTCCACTGCATTTTTAAATGTTTTCGATGGCACGCTGAAAGCTGCCGCCATGCTGCCTGCATCCGGTATGCCCCTGGCTATATAAAGCATCCTGATGGGCGATGCCGTATAGCTGCTGCCGCTGCGGAACAGGGCTTCAATAGACTTTTTTCCGTGCAGGCGTTCCATTTTGCGCAGGCTATTGCGGGCCGGGTTTGGCATGGCAGAGGTATGAATGGCCTTATTATCGTTTGCGGCGTGCGGTGGCATGGCGGGCTTTGTTGCCTGCCGCCTTTTTGTGTTTGGATGCAGGAGCCTTTTTAGCAGGTGCTTTTGCCTTTGGCGCCTTTTGCCCTTTAGCAGGGGCCGGTTTATGCGCAACGGGCTTTTGTATGGGGCGCTTTGCGGGTTTTTTACTCTTTGCCGCAGGGGCCTTACCTGCCGCTTTTTTTACCGGTTGCTTTAATGCGGGTTTGGCTATAGCCTGTTTCTGTACCGCAGTTTTGGATATGGGTTGTTTCCCGCTCGTTTTACCCGGCTGTTGTGGCTTAACGGTTGGCTGTGCAGTATGAACAGGTTTTTTTACCGGAGCGGGTACATGTGCTTTGCCGGGTTGCAATACGCCCGTTTTTTTATTTTCGGCAGGCTTGGATAAAGGCTTTTTCTCATGCTTTTTTACTGCACCCATTTTACTAAAAGGCAATTGCTGCCAGGGGGTGTTGCTTTGTTCGCCTTTCAGGTACATTTCCAGCGCCATTGCCATTGAAGGGGCATGGGGCTGGGGTGCGTGTATGTGCAAATTAAGCCCTGCTTCACTTATTGCTTCGGCGGTTTGTTCGCCGAAAGCTGCTATTTTCATATTATGCTGCTTGAATTGCGGAAAACTGTGCAGCAGCGACGAAACGCCTGCGGAGCTGAACAGCACCAACAGGTCGTATTCCGAAAAGTTTATATCGGTAAGGGTGGAATAAATGGCTTTGTACATGGGCGCTTTTACATATCTTATGCCTTCCTTATCCAGCAGTTCGGTATATTCATCCGACGAATCGATGGCGCAGGGCAAAAGGAATTTTTCTTCCTTATGCTTCTTTTTTATTATATCCACCAGTTCGGCGAAGGAGTAATTACTCGAAAAAATTTTTCTTTTCCTGAACTGGATATATTTCTGAAGGTAATAGGCTGTGGCTTCCGATATGCAAAAATATTTCATCGTTTCGGGAACTATTATGCGCATTTCGTTGCACATCCTGAAATAATGGTCTACCGCATTTTTGCTTGTTAGTATTACCGAACCGTAAGAAAGTATATCTATGCGGTTCTTGCGAAATTCGCGGCTTGGTATGGGTTCAATCTGGATAAATGGGCGGAAGTCAATCTCCACGGCAAAGTTCCGGGCTAATTCAAAATAGGGTGAGCGCTCCAACTCTGGTTTGGGTTGGGAAACCATTATCTTTCGTATCTTCATCGTGTACTTTTTTCCCTCAAGTTATTGCAGATGAGTTAGCAGCCCGTATTTAATGAACAGTGATAAAGGGACAATTTCGAGGCAGCAAATATACAAAATTAAATACAATGTCTTTAAACCCCTGCCTGTCATTATAAGGAACATTCTTACTGTCCTGTACAAAACTAACAATACCCCGGCACCTAAAATTATTTCGCCGAATAACTTATGATTGATGCCATAGGTATATATCATAATAGCCGCCAGCGGCAGCAGGATGATGCCTAAAAGGTGGGTAAAAATATAAATCGCGGATATGTAATCCCATGTTGCGGGCAGTTCCTCGAAGATGAATCCGATAAGGAGCAATAGAGCAGTTCTGGCAAGGTAATAGATAAGTAATATTGAAAACAACGCCATAAAGCTCTCCCACCGGTCGGCAATAGGTAGTTTAAAATAGAACGGGGCTAAATTTATTATTATCAATGAAAGGCAGGTGAGGTAAATGAAAAACATCAGTACGGAAGGCAGGGTGATACCCTTTTCCTTAACAGGAATCTCTCCGGTAAATATTTCCCTGAATAATGCCTTTATCTTTCGGGGATACTCGGTTTTCACCCACACCAGAAAAAGCAGGCATAAGAACAGCAGCAGGGCAGCCCAGTGCTCCGATCCCGTAACTCTTATGTGGGGTTCTATCTTCAAGTAAAAATTCCCGTTATCTTTCTTTTATTTCTTAAGGTTCAATTTCTATTTCCACCCGCCTGTTCGCCCTTTGCTCTTCCATTGTCTGGGGCTTGGGGTATAGCATATCCTTGTTGCCGAACCCCTTCCAGTCCATCCTGCTTTTATCAATATGGTGCTCCGTCAGGTACTTCATCACCGCCTTTGCGCGCCTCTCCGACAGGTCCATATCGTAATTGCCGGAGTTCTGTGTAAATGGGTCATTTACGTAACCTTTTATAAGGATATGAATTGTGGGATTGCTTTGCATGAATGCAAGCAGGTCGGACAGGGGCTCGGCGGCAGTGGGCAGAAACACTTCCAGCTCCGGCTCAAATTCAATATCCTGCAATACAATGCTTCGGTGTTCGCGCAGTACCGAAAGCCTTACGGTATCGCGTATCAGGGTTGCCGTATCGGGTATGGTTATTTCGGACTGGTAAAGTAAATATCCCTGACTGATGCATATTACTTTCAGGTGTTCTCTTGCCATCACTGTCCTCTGATATTCAGATGTTCCTGTAGTATCGGCAATGGTTCGGGTGCGCGATCCTGCCACACTCATAAGCTTAATTCTTGCTTTTACGGGCTTATTTCCGCTGTCGGCTACTATTATTTTAAGGACTGGCGGAGAAGGGAGCGGAACAATGTTGTGTACAGGCGGCGGCGGCGGAGCCTGAACCGCTGGTTTTCCGGGCTGCGGAAAGTACAGATTCAGGTGAAGGCTGAATGTTCCGAATGCGCTTGTATAGTCGTCAACCGCAAGGTAATATCTCTCTCCTTTCTTCACTTCCAGTGCGCGGCTGAAGGCCGGGTGTTTTCCGGGCGCCTCCATGTCGTGTGCTGCAGAAGCGGCCAGTCCTGTTCGGCCGGAGCTGGTAAAGGCATTGTCGGCGATGTTTGACCTTACAGGAACCGGTCTTTTGTTCTGCCCAATGCTGCTGCACAGCGTTGCGTTCTGATCCCTGAAAAGCAGAAAATCCAGATCGTCGGAATTGTTGTCCGGTATCAGGTCGAAGGTAAGGAGCGTATCCTTTGGAACCACGAATGTGAACCATACCAGGCTGTGGGGTTTTTCGAAATACATGCCTTTTGCATGGGGCATGGATAACAGTGCAACAGCCTTGCCTTTTGCATGAGCCTGAATATGTTGTACGTTGGCGTAGTTAATTTCAATGGCGCTGTCGCATGAACCGCCTTGCTGGGCGGCGGCGACATGGGCAAGGAACAGAGTCATCAGCGGTAGCGCCGCAATACGGCAGCAGAGGGAATAGTTGTGGCAGGACTTATTTCTTTTAAGCATGTTTGCAAAATTATTCAGTACATTTTTCATCTGTAACTTTATTCTGAAGTCCCCTCTGTACAGGGGTCCGGGCACCGGTTTATTCAATTATTATTTCTACTCTTCGGTTGGCCTGTTCCTGACTCATGTTTTCCGGATGCGGATAAACCAGGCTCTCGCTGCCGCAACCCTTGTATTTTATGCGGCTTCGGGCGACACCCCTGTCTTTTACAAAATTATAAACCGCTCTGGCGCGTTTTTCGGAAAGCGTCCTTGCCCTGCCTTTATCGGAGCCGTAGGGATCGTTCACATATCCCTTTATCATTATTTTCAGTTTGGGATTAACGCGCATGAATGTTATCAGATTCAGGAGCGGCTGTTCTGATTCGGGGAGCAGGTCTGCCTTACGGGTTTCAAACATGATGCCGCCAAGCGTAATGTCTTTGTTTTTAATTATGGGGCTAAGCCGTATGGTAAGATTGCCGCCATATCCTGCGTCGGGTGCTGTAAAGGATGTTGCGGAAAGCATATAGCCGGGTGAATTGCAATATATGGTTGTCTTCCGCGAGTAGTCAATGGCTATTGAATCCTCGGATAAGGTGCGGCTAAAATCCTGTTTTGGTATTATCCCATTAATATCCACCATAGCCTTTAACGGATTCCCAAGGCTGTCGGTTACCATCAAGCGGAGAATATATTTGTGGCTGCGGGCCATGGGCGGAACCTTAATCGGGCGTGCATCAATACTGGAAATGCTTTCCGGCACAGCCTGCCCGGGATAGTTCAGATGCAGGTAGAAGTTGAATGATCCGGGGCCGCCGGCATCGTTTACAAGCAGATAATAACGCTCGCCTCTCTTAACCTTTACAGACTTGCAGAAGGGGGGGGCATCTCCATGCAGTTCTGAATCGTGCAGGGCGCCGATAGAAAGGCCCGTGCCGCTGCCTTTGCCGGGCTGCGGGGTGGACAGGTTAAACCTTAGGGGCCGTGCTTTCGCGCTGTTCAGTTCGCGGCAAAAACTTCCGTCTGCGTCTTTGAACAACAGAAAATCGAGGTTATCGGCGCTGCCGGACGGAACAAGGTCAAAGGTAAGCTGTGTATCTGCGGGTACCACAAAAGTAAGCCATGCTATATTTTGCTGTTGTGTAAAATACCGCCTGAACTGCTGCTCCGTTGCTCCGTTGCATGAAACTATGACAGCCGACGATGAATGCACCTCGAGCGCTTTTCCACAGGTATTGTATGGCTGGGCGTCAAGGGGAACTGCGCCGGCCAAAATAATAAGGGACAGCCACAGGCCATTTATGGGGCGGATAACTGTATTATGCAGAGTACACAAGGCACGGGCGGGCTTGTATTGCCGTTTTGGATTTTTAAAATACATGTTATATGCGGGCAATGATTGTTTCCCCGCCTTTTACTGTTTCATTCAGCTTAACGTTTATTGTGGCAGATAAAGGAAGCAGCACATCCACGCGCGAGCCGAACTTAATAAATCCCATTTCGGCGCCCTGAACGGCCTCGTCGCCCAGTTTGCAATAATATTTAATTCTCCTTGCCACGGCGCCTGCTATCTGCCGGAAAAGCACCTCATAACCTGCTTGCGTTTTTACAACCACCGTGGTGCGCTCGTTTTCCGACGACGACTTGGGGTGCCAGGCAACCAGATACAAGCCGGGGTGATACTTTACATAACTAACCTTACCCGAAACGGGAAACCGGTTCACATGTACGTTGAGCGGCGACATGAATATGGAAATCTGTATGCGCTTGTCTTTAAGGTACTCCTTTTCATCCACCTGCTCTATTACCACCACCTTGCCGTCGGCGGGGGCTATAACCAGATTAGTCCCGTTAGGGGATTTGCGAACCGGATTGCGGAAAAACTGAACCACCAGCAGCCAGAAAAACAGGCATATTCCGCCCGCTGCTGCCTGTATCCAGACAACAGGTATTGTAAATACCACAATGCATTCAACAGCAAGGGCCATTAAAAAAACATATATTATCAACCTGTAGCCTTCGCGGTGAATTCTCATAAATGGTTCCGTATCAATTTTGAAATACAAAAATATAACAATTATTCCTGCGATTTAAGGCAAATGCCATATTCATGATAAATGTTACCATTATTCGGTTTATTTATCGGTATCTTTGCACCGACACTTGCAATATGCTAAGAAGGATTATATCCATACTTGTACTGTTTGCCATTCTGGTTTTCAACTTCAGCAAGCTTATACTGCTGGGAGATTATGAACTGAATAAGCAACAGATTACCGAACTGTATTGTGTGAATAAAGATAAACCCATGCTGCACTGCTGCGGCAAGTGTATGCTGAAAAAGAAATTTGCGGAAGACGACACAAAAAAGAATACCCCTGCGGTTCCGGATGCTAAAAACGACATACAGCTCTACAATCCCTGCAATGGCATAAACCTCTCCGCGAATGAGGTCGCTTCCCGCATCATCTATTCGCCCTTTCATGCGGATTACTCCTTTGAATTCTCCTCCGCATTATTTCATCCTCCGGTCGCATAATTAAACATCCGTTTTAGGGAAAAAGGTGCCCTACAGGATTTCATTTCCGCAATCCGTTTGGAATTGAAACGATATTGAATTCCCGAGGCATCTGTCCAATTACAGGCAAAAGCCATGCCCTCGTTCCGAACGATAATGGAAGCAACGTGAGCATGAGATGGCAAGGCACTCGCACTATTAACTTGTATCAGTTTGCATAACATTAAGCAGACTTGAGCAATAAACCAAATACGTCATGAAAAATATAATCATTCTTATTGCAGGTTTACTATTATTCAGTAACCTGCCTGCCTATTCGCAATGCGCCTGCTGCAGTTCGGTAGGCTGCGGCGACAATTCGGTGGAAAGCGCCATATTTATTCCACAGGGAAAATGGCTGCTTAGCGCCTCTTCGAACATCAGCGGATTTAAACCATTAAGCCCGCAGCAGATTCAGCAGGATGCGCAGGCCAGCAGTATGTTCAATGTATATAATGAGAACAACCGCTGTATTTATCTGCTGGGCATCAGTTATGGCATATCGAACCGTTTTAATGCAAGGGTGGTGTTGCCTTACAGTTCCATTAACGGCTTAGAGCAGGGCATGACCGGACAGTTGAATCCGGTTTCGCTGGGCGCATCAAACGGAATAAGCAATTTGCAAGCCTCTTTGCAATATCTTATTTTGCGCCGTGAGTATTGTGCCGGATGGGAAGCCATAACTTCCGTTGGGCTGATAGCCCCTACAGGAATACATAATAATATAGGGGCGAACGGCGTGCTGTTGGAAGACCCGTTTCAGCCTGGCGCCGATAGCTGGGTTCCGGTGCTTGGAATAATAGCCGATCGCAAATTTGCACACACTACCCTGGTGGCCGACGCCAGCTATGTATTTAAGAGTTCCTCGCCTAACGGTACGGTGGATGCGGAATACTGGACTTCCGATTTAACCGCCTATACCCCGTTGCTTCGTACAGGCGGCAAATTGAAACATTCCTGCGATTCAACGGGCTCATGCAGCAAGGAACCGAGGCAATCAAACTTTATTTTGAATATGTTCTATGGTATCCAGTTCGAACATGTCGGACAGGACATCATGATGATGCCCGACGGAAGCAATGCCCCCGGCATGAATATAGGGGCCTTCCGCACCTATGCCGATGCCGGTGTTGAAGTTACCCTGAATGGGCGTTTTTTTATACCTGTTTCGATTGCTTTGCCTTTTTATCAGTCGGTTAACGGGTATCAGGTAAAGGTGAGCTGGAGGGTGAATGCCTGCTTGTCGTATCTTCTTTAATTCTTTTACCTCAACTAAATTACTTTGGTTTGCTGTAGTTCCTGCGCCGCCTGCAGGCGGCGCAGGTTCATTTTGCATCCGTTGCATCCTAAAACTGCAATTTGTATTCGGCTGTATAACCTGCCTATATTAGGTTTTCTTGCAATAAAAGGCTGAATAACCCCTATAAATGGGCATTTTTTGCCAAAGTTATTAACAAAATGCCCTATTTATAAACATTTTGAGGGGTTTGACATTAAAAAGTCCACTATTTACAGGGGTTTGACTATATTCGCACTGCAAATTAACCAATCATTAACCCAAAAAACAAATCAAAATGAACAAAGCAGAATTAGTAGATGCAATTGCATCTGAAGCAAAATTATCCAAAGCATCCGCTGAAAAGGCCCTGGAAGCTTTCGTTAACCAGACAACCAAAGCCCTCAAAGGCGGCGACAATGTTGCCCTTGTAGGTTTCGGATCTTTCAAAGTTGTTAAGAGAGCAGCCCGCAACGGAAGGAACCCTCAAACCGGCAAATCAATCAAGATTGCCGCTAAGAAGGTTGCCAAATTCAAAGCCGGCGCCGATTTAGCAGCTAAGGTGAACAAGTAATCTGCTCACATTCGCATACAAAAAAGTTCTGCCATGAGGCAGGACTTTTTTGTTTCGGACCGGAATGGCGAAAAAACCTATCTTTAACTTAATATGAACGGCTGGGTAACCATAGCATCATTTACCTACCCGCACGAACTTGCCATACTTAGGGGCAGGCTTGAAAGCGAGGGAATAGAATGTAATACTAAGGATGAGAACACCATATCTGCCAACCCGTTTTACTCAAATGCTATTGGAGGCGTTAAGATACAGGTAAGGGAAAGCGATGCCGGAAGAGCCGCTTTAATTGCAGCCGACTACTTTAACCGAAATACGGCTGAAGCGGATAACATTACCCCGCAGCAGGAGTACAAGCCTGAAGAACCACATGATTCTCGTGATAAAATCTTATGCCCCGTTTGCGGATCCGCAGAAGTACATGCGGATAAAACCCCTTCACGCTTTAATATAGTCATGCTCCTGCTGATAGGCCTTCCGCTTCTGATTCCGGGCAGGAAAAAGTATCATTGCTTTAACTGTGGCGCCGATTTTAAGAAGAAGTAAGATTTTTACCCACAATTTCAGCCATGGGGTATGATAAGCAACTCACCACTTCCGGCTGCCGGGCTTCGAAATGAAATACCTGCGCTATCCTGCAGGTGGCAATTATGTACTCTTGTGGTTGTTATCAATCACTTGCGGACTGTGATTATTTCGCTACTTTTATCCCAATGAAATTCTTCAGACAGATTTTCCCTTTATTATTATTCCTTGTCTTGCCCGGCTATCGTTCATTTGCACAGAGCAAAACAATCGATTCCCTGCGCAATATTTTGAAGACGGAGCCGAACGACACCGGCAGGGTAATAAACCTGAATTTGCTTGCAGCCTGCCTTGCCGAAAACAAACCCGATTCAACCATTACACTTGCTTTGCAAGCTGACACACTGGCTCAAAAACTGGGCTGGAAGAAAGGTTTAGCCCGTGCATCCTTTAATATAGGTGTCGGGTACTGCAATTTAAACGACTATCCGAAGGCGTTGGACTATTACCAGAAGGCGTTGAAGTTGAACGAAGAACTGAACAATAAACGCGGGCAGGCGACAGACTATGGCAGCATAGGAATTATTTATGCCAATACGGGCGAAGCCGACAATGCCCTCGGTTTTTATCTGAAAGCTTTGAAAATGGACGAAGACATAGGTAATAAAAAAGATCAGGCAAACTTCCTCGGCGATATCGGCAATGTTTACGATGTTCATGGGAATTATTCCAAAGCGCTGGAATATGACCTGAAGGCTTTAAAAATGGATGAAGACCTCGGTTATAAAGAAGGTCAGGCAAACAACCTCGGTAACCTTGGAAATTTATACGGACAGCAGTATAACTGGACCAAAGCAATGGAATATTACAAGAAATCGTTGCAACTTTTCGAAGCTGTTGGCAATAAACACGGCGAGGCATTCGATCTCGGCAATTTAGGTCTCTGTTATCGTCAAGTTGGAAAAGTTCAAGAGGCGGAAAAATATCTTAAAGTAGCGATAACGACAGATTCCGCAATCGGTGAAAAATTTTTTCTGAACCAATATGAAGAACGCCTGTCTGAATTATACGAGGCAACAGGGCGTTATAAGCTTGCCTTGTTCTGGTATAAAAAGGGAATAGCAACACATGATAGCCTGTTCAACATCGATAAAGACAAGGCGCTCATGCGTAAGGAAATGGTATTCAGGTTTCAACAGCAGGAGGACTCGGCAAAAGCTGTACAAGTCAGAATTGATGCAGTGCATAGCGAAGAGGTGAAAAGACAGAATACTATCATTTATGCAGTTTCGGCAGGACTAATACTTGTGCTTTTACTTGCTTTGAGCATCCTACGCAGTTTGCAGCAGAACAGGAAGAAAACCCAAATCATTGCCGCACAAAAAGCCGATGTGGAAAAGAAGAATATACTGATAGAAGAAAAAAACAAAGACATTCTTGACTCAATAACCTATGCTAAACGATTACAGGATGCTATACTCCCTCCGCTAAGTCTTATAAAAAAATATTTCCCTGAATCTTTTTTGATATATAAACCTAAAGACATTGTTGCAGGCGATTTTTACTGGATGGAGAGAGCCGGTGATAATATTCTTGTTGCTGCTGCCGACTGCACAGGTCATGGCGTCCCCGGCGCTCTGGTGTCGGTAGTTTGCAGCAATGCCCTAAACCGCACAGTTAAAGAGTTTCATATAACCGAACCCGGTAAAATACTCGACAAGGTTCGTGAATTGGTACTTGAAACATTTGAAAAGAGTGAAGGCAATATTCAGGATGGGATGGATATTTCCCTTTGCTGCATCAATACAGATACAAAGGAAGCGCAATGGAGCGGGGCATATAACTCATTATGGTATTTCAGGAATGGCGAGGTAACGGAAGTGCCTGCCGACAAACAACCCATTGGCAAAACTGATAAGCCGGAACCATTCAACACCCACAACCTGAACCTGCAAAAAGGCGATACGTTATATCTATTTACAGACTGTTATGCTTAACAGTTCGGCGGACCAAAAGGCAAAAAGTTCAAATACAAGCAAATGCAGGAACTGTTATTAGCGAATGCGGGTAAATCTATGGA
>JABEUT010000154.1 GCA_013044305.1 Bacteroidia bacterium | reverse complement strand
GAGCCTCCCATGGGATTTGAACCCACGACCTACTGATTACGAATCAGTTGCTCTACCCCTGAGCTAAGGAGGCATTTTTTGGGAAATGCGAAGATACTCAATATAGTTGATTCGGTGCAGGCTTAGGCGTGGAATGCTGATTAATCTGATATATGCTTTTCCCTCCCGTAAGCAAGTGAAAGCAGAGAAGGGAAAACGATAAGCAGCAGAGGCAGAGCCAGCACAAAGCCGCCAACCACCGCTATAGCCAAAGGCTGATGCAGAGTAGCACCAGTTCCAAATCCAAGAGCAAGGGGCATAAGGGCGATAACAGCGCACAATGCCGTCATCAATTTAGGCCTCAACCGTGTTGAGATTGCAAATACAAGAGCATCTTTTACACCGTTCGTTTTCCGGCTTTCGCCAAATTGCTGAAAGGTGAAAATGGCGTTTTCGCCTACAATGCCCACCATCATAATCAGTCCTGTATAACTGCCTACATTCAGCGGAGTGCCGGTTAGGTACAAAGCCAGGCAGCTGCCCGTAACACCAAGCACTGCAATAAACAAGACAATAAATGCAGCCCTGAAATCTCTGAACAGGAACAAAACGATACTGAATACAAGCAGACATGATGTAATGAGAATCAGAAGCAGTTCACTGAATGATTTTTGCTGTTCCTGATACGCCCCGCCGTACGAAATATGATATCCGGGCGGTAATACGAGCTTTTGTGCAATAACCTTTTTTACGTTATTCATTGTAGTGCCTAGGTCGGCATTCTGAAGCCGTGCAGTTATCATTACTACAGGCTGAAGATTTTCCCTGTCGCTTTCAGCAACGCCATGACTTAGTGAAATATCGGCAAAATGAGACACGGGCTGCAGGCGGCCATCGGGTAAGAATATGTAACTCCGGTTCATTGCATCTACAGTCTGCCTGTTGGCAACAGTATCTTCAATAATGCGGATATTGGTCATTTGCTGTTTATCAAATACTTCTCCCGAAACCGTACCGCTTAATCTTGTTTTCAGTTGAAACTGAAAGTCGTCGGGCGTAACTCCGAATTGCTGTAGTTTAGTCAGATCAGGTTTTACGTTTATGTAGGGGCCGGCCACAGTTACCCCGTTAAAAATATCTGCCAGTCCGTTGACGCCGGAAAGCGCCTTTGTTGCACTCATGGCAAGGCTATCAAGCCTGGCGGGGTCGTCTCCATATATCTTTATTTGTATTGGCTGCACTTCACCTATCAGGTCGCCAATGATATCTTCAATCCTCTGTCCAATATCAGGATGTACATTCATGCCCGTTTCTTCAATTTTCTGCCGTATATCGCTAATAACCTCCTCGGTGGTTTTGTTTCTTGCCTTTTTGAGTTGTATAAGAAAATCGCCCCGGTTGGGTTCAGTAATAAAGAAGCCCATTTGCGTGCCGGTGCGCCTGACATAGGTTTTAACCTCCGGAACAGAAATTATAGCCCGCTCCACGCGCATCAGTATGCTATCGGTTTCGGTAAACGAGGTGCCCGATGGGGTAAAGTAATCCATTACTATGGTTCCTTCATCCATTTCAGGCAGGAAGCCGGTTTTCAGCCTGGGATAAATAAATAGAAACAAGGCAACAACTACTGCCACAATACCTAGGCTCATCCAGGGTTTATTTACAAAGAACACTACCCATTTCTGCTTTTTAACATGGTGTGAAGTCTTCATTTTTATTTCACTCTTGCCAAAGTAGGAATAGATTACGGGCAGCAAAAGCCAGGTAGCAAAGAATGAACAAACCAGTGCGATAACCATGGTAATGGCGAGTACCTTGAAGTAAGCGCCAGATACTCCGGTTAGCAGGAAGATGAAAGGTAAAAATATAACGATTGTGCTCATGGAAGAGCCTATCATAACCGGGAAAAGGTACCTGATTGCCTCGTGTGCAGCTTCAAAAGCCGACATGGAAGGGTTTTCTTCCTTGATGCGGTGAATTTGCTCCACAACCACTATGGCATCGTCAATAATAAGCCCGATGGCTGCGGCAATGGCGCCCAGGGTCATAATGTTGAAGGTTTGACCTATTGCATACAGCCAAATAAGGGTAAGCGACAGGGTTACGGGTATTATAAGCAGAACAGAAAGGGAGGCGCGGTAGGAGCGGAGGAAGATAATAACGATGATAATGGCAAGTGCAAGACCGATAAGCAGGGCGTCCTTTACACTTTCTATGGCATCGTTCACAAATGTAGCCTGGTTGTAATAGTTGGTAAGCTGAACATCGTGCGGGAGTATTTTATTCAATTCTTCCACTTTTTTCGCCATCCGTTGCGAAAAATCAACCAGATTGGCATTTGGCTGCTGTAGCACATCAATAACAATAGCCGGCGACCCGTCGGCATTAATCCGTGTATAGGTTGTTTCCTCGTGAACCTTAATGCCTGCAATATCCTTAAGGCGGATATAACCTGCCGAATCTGATGAAATGATGATGTTTTCGAGCTGATTGATATTGTAAACACTTGCGTCGGTAAGCGAAAGGTACAACCTCCTGTAATCAGATGAGTATCCGTTTGATTTAATGAAATCATTTCTGCCGATAGCTTCATTTACCATGGCGGGTGTGATACGCAATGACGCCATTTTGGCAATATTCAGTTCTGCCCAATATTCCTTATTCCTGCCGCCCGAAATTTGAACGCTTGAAACCCCTTCTATTTGTGAAAAGAACGGTTTCACTGTATAATTAGCCAGCCATGTAAGGTCTATCGGCGATCTTTTCGGGCTCCTCAATATGTACCCCATAACGGCTGTTGTGGAGTACATGCTCATTTTTTCCACCTCAATATTCACACCCGGAGGCAGATCGGCTTTCGCCTGGTTAATCCTTGATTCTATTTGCTGCTGGCTGATGTCTATATCGGCGTTCCAGTCGAGGTACACATCTATTTCGCATTCGCCGCGGCTGGTGGCGCTGTACACTCTTTGCAGGTAAGGCACTTGCTTTATCGCCTCTTCGAGCGGGCGCGTTACGGTAATCATCATCCTGTCCACTGGTTGTTCTCCGTTATCGGCCACAATGCGCACCTGTGGAAAGGTAACATCAGGCAGGAGCGAGGCTTTCATCTTACGGAAAGTGAAAAAGCCACCTGCAAGCGCAAAAATTACTACGCCTATTAAGGGGTTTTTAAATCTTTTAAAGAAATGTTCTTTCATTTCCGTGGTTTAAGTTGCTTGCCAATAACAGCATGTAATTACTGTTTCATTATTTTTATTTTTACTGTGTCGGGCACGCCATAATTCCCTGTAACAAGTATTTTGTCATTATCGGAAAATGCCGGCGACTTAATCTCTACGCTGTCTCTGGTTTCAATGCCCTTTATAACCGGAACTTTTACCGCCAAGCTATCGTGTACGGCTTTCATTACCCAGAAATCCGTTTGGGTTTCGTCGGAAAGAACTGCGTTTTTCGGCAATATGGTTGCATTGCTTCCGGTAATGGTAGGGATATAAACTGTTGCAATAAGGCCTTCGGGTATATCTAATGATGCTGAAGGCCTTAAGATAAAACGCTCCATTTGCACTGCTCTGTCCATTTGCGGAATTTGCGAGGCAATTTGCGCCTTTACAGTTTCACCATCGGGCAATGAAATGGTATATGGATGTCCTTTTACAACAAAATTATGGATTTCGAATGGAACATCAAGCATGAACACAAGGCTCGATTTATCGGCAATGGTGCAAAACTGGTCTCCATCCTGCATATAGTCTCCCTGCTGCCTGTCAACCTCCTTAATAATTCCGGCTTGCGTTGCTTTAACAGTAATTACTCCCCTTGAAGGAAACAGGGTGTCGGCAACAAGGACTGACGCTTCCTTGGTTAGTATGGCAAACAACTTATCCCCTGGTTTTACCTCCTGACCAGTGGTAACGTAGACGGTGTTTATATAGCCAGCAATTGGTGCGCGGACAATGTCGTTGAGAAGGAAAACAGATGTTGCGTTCAATATCCGGTATTCTGATAAAGAGCCAATTCTCGGATTTACCACATTCACCTCTACCTTTGCATTGATAGAAGTTGAGGTTCCGCTATCATCGTCGTCTTCATCGGATGCACCGCCCCGATTACAACCTGCAATGGTAAATAATGAAAGCAGAATGGCAACCGGCAGAATTTTAGCGGTTCCGGTAGTTGAATTCATTTTGTAGGGATTGTTGGTTGATTAGCGCTTCGTTCAGGTCGTTCTTCACTTCCAGATTCTTCTTCAGGCTTAACAGGAAATCAGTTACAGGAATGTTGCCGGCTGCCAGTTCGGCCTGATCTATGTCTATCCAGTGTTTTACCTCTTGCTCCTCCTGCTGAAGTTGTACTATCAATTTGCGGCTGTCCACTATTTGCTTTGCTAAAAAAAATATTCGGTTGTTATAATTTTGTTCAAAGAAATTCTGGTAGTTTATGCGGCTGTCTTGAGATAACTGAAGTGACTGGTGTTTTAGTTTCCTCTTGTCTCCGTCATATATAGGAACCGTCAGATTCAATCCTATACTATTACCAATACTCCTCGATATAAGGTTTGGCTGGGAAGCGAGGATACCGGCATCGGCATACCACGAAAACCTTGGGCGATAACCGGCATCCACAAGTTTGTCCTGGGTTGTTAACTTAACGCTGTCGGCACGAAATTCCTGGTAAACTGCAAGCTGGGTTACATCTGTCTTCTCTGTAAGTTGTATGTCGGGAATTGGCAAGGTGTATTGTACAGTATCCATAATACCGCAACTGCTGTTTAAAACGCTGAATGCCTGTTCCATGTCAATTTTCAGACGGGCAATCTGGGTCCGTTCCGATTTTTCCTCCACCAGCAATTCATAATAGTCTGAAATTTTATAAGAACCTTTGTCAGCAAGCATTTTAACTATTTTGTTCTGCTGTGTCAAAAAGCTGTCACTTTGAATATAAAACACCAGCCTCTGCTGCAACAGGCATGCATTCAGGTACTCATCTGTAACCTCCTTCCGCAGTTCGTTCTCCTTAACTTTTGAATCTGCAAGCAGCCTCGATCGCTCATCCGAAGCCAGTCTTCGTTTCAGGCTAATTTCATTCCTGGGTGATATCTGTTGGCTAATACTTATTAGTGCTGCATATTCTCCTCCATTGGATATTGCCTGGTCATAACCATACTGTCCATACACAGGAGCATAGTATCCGACTCCGTTTGCGCTGATCTGTGGGCGATAGTCGGCAATGGCGATTGAACTGTCAATGCCGGTTTGCATTTGTTGAAGTGCATTTTCCTTTAACGATGGTGAATTGGCAATTGCGGCATTAATATACTCGTTAAGATTTTTTACCTGTGCGTTCAATATCGTGAAAGTGCACGATAGAGTCAAAATGAAAACGGTATGCTTTAACGATTTAACCATGCCGGATAAAAAATCCATGTAAAGAGTTGTTGGTTGCGGGAATCAATCATTATCGGCCTCCTGTTTCAAAAAGTTGCCCTTGCCGTCAAAAGTGTAATCGGTATTTTTCACTTCGGCTTCATAGGTAACCTTGCCCGCAGCATCAGTTATTTTTGCGGCCTCGGTTACTTTTTGCCCCGGCATTTTCTTTTGAAGGTAATCGGCTGCAGGCTTAGGCAGTTCAGAAGCGTTTATTGCAGTTTCGGATTGAACATATACGCCGGCAGGATTAATTACGCAGGTCATTTCCATCTTGCCCATTGAGTAATGGGCTTCATAGTTGCCGTCTTCTTTTTCCCATTTGGCGGAAGCGGCCTGCGGGCATTTTGATTTGAAGGTGGTTTTTACTGCCTGCGGCACATCGGCATCATTAACTTTTTGCGCCTGCACAATGGAGGCTATGCTAAAGAGCAATACGAATAAAAGTTCATTTTTTACGGTTTTCATAATAATTGAAATTTGGGGTTATTGGAGCAAAATTAAAATGCGATTCTGGAGGATTTCTGGAGATTAAAAAAATACTGCAATAGAATGCATATTATCATAGAAGCTGTATTGTATTCTGAAACCGTAAGAATTGCATATTTCCTTGACGATGGCGAGCCCAAGCCCAAGTGAATCTGCCGATTGGTCATCTTTTTTAAAGCGTCTGAAAAGGTCTTCGGGATTGCCGCTAAGGGGTTTGCCTGAATTTTCGACCACCAATTGTCCAGCGCCAGCCTTAATTTGTAACAATCCTCCCTCTAAATTATGTTTGATGGCATTTGAAATAAGGTTGCCCACCAAAATTTCTGCCAGCATGGGATGTAGCATTACTGACAATGGTGAGGTTTTTACATTTGCTTTTATTTTCTTCAGGTCTGACAGCTCCTTGAAATGCTCCAGTTTCTTCTCAACGAGTTCATCAATCTGAATGTTTTCGATACCCATGAATTGCCTGTTTTCAATTTTTGTGAGCAGCAGCAGGGCTTCGTTTAATTTAGATAACCTTGAGGCGG
Organism: Bacteroidia bacterium; assembly: GCA_013044305.1. GTDB lineage: Bacteria > Bacteroidota > Bacteroidia > JABEUT01 > JABEUT01 > JABEUT01. The sequence goes on along the minus strand of JABEUT010000154.1, from coordinate 3,095 downwards.
ATTAATACAAGGCCAGCACTTTATCCATCTGCTCTGCCGAAAGGTTTTCCGACTGAATGAGCAATTCGAGCTTTGATTGGATTATCGCCAGAGGGGTCTGAATTTCATGGGAGGCATTTTCAGTAAATTCCTTCAGGTTCGTATAGTCTGATGCTATCTTGCCCGTCATGCCCTTTAAAGCCGTGTTCAGTTCATTAAATTCGCTAATTCCGGTTTTTGACAATTCCATACGTCCGCCCTTATTCAAATCGAAGGATTTTAGTTTTTGCAGCGATTCATAAAAGGGTCCCCATAGTTTATTTGTTACAATAACTGAAAGTGCAAGAAGCAGGATCAGCAATATGGCGCCTGCAATAGCCATTGCCTGAAATATTGCATTTGTAAGGTCGTCAGTTTCTATAAGCGGTTTAAAAATTACAGCGCGGTATGTGGCATTGCCGGCATCTACGCGGAATACAAGCATTAAATTTTGTTCCATTTCCTTTTCCGAGAAATTGTATAAAACAGTATCTTTTAAGGTTTCGGTAACCTGTGCAAAGCTTACTTGTGTAAATCCGACAGAATCACCAAATTCCATTGAATTATGAGGCAGGTAATTATGTTTTTTTACATAATTAAGAATCATGTTTTTTTCATTGCGAAGTTTTTCATGTGCATCATTTCTGGCTACAGTACGTACTGTATGATATAGTATTATTCCGCCTACCGCAAAAACAGGCAGGCTTATTACGGCAAAATATAGGGTGGTTCGTGTAAGCAGCTTCATGCTTCGCGGAATTTATATCCCATTCCGTAAATCGCTTCAATATAGTCGCCGGCACCGGCCTCCATGATTTTTTTGCGCAGGTTTTTAATATGCGAATAGATTAGGTCAAGCGATTTGCTATCCGGCTGATCGCCCCAGAGGTGTTCCGTAATGGCTTCTTTTGTAACAGTGCGGTTCTGGTTCGAAAGAAAAAAGATTAGCAGGTCATACTCTTTGCGGGTAAGGCTTAATTCTGCCCCTTTAACCATAACTGTTTTTGCATTAAGGTCGGCAACAATATCACCAAAGATAATTTTATTACTGCCTCCGAAGTTTCTTCTTCTGATTACGGACTTTATCCTTGCATTCAATTCGGATAAATGAAACGGCTTGGTTATGTAGTCATCAGCGCCTATTTCTAAGCCAGTTATTTTGTCACCCAGCGAGTTTTTTGCCGAAATAATGATTACCGCAGCGTTGGGTTTGCTTGTTTTCAGTTGTTTCAGAATGTCCATACCGCTGCCCCCAGGGAGGTTTATATCAAGCAATATACAGTCATAATTGTTAAGCTGGGCTTTTTCGTCTGCATGCATGTAATCGCTTGCCAGATCGCACGAATATCCTTCGCCCGACAAGTATTCCGTTATCGAATGGGCAATGGCCATTTCATCCTCAACTACAAGAATTTTCATAATTCAACCCCTTCTTAATGAATGTCAAGGTAATTATTTATCAGTTTATATAATGCAGTCCTTTGCTCTCCTTCCGGAGCATGGCCATTTTAATAATCAGATAAGCTATGGTAATCAGATTTCGTAATTCGCATAATTTAACCGAAATAACTGTTTTGCCATACAGCTCCTTTGTTTCTTCGTACAATATATCCAATCTTGCTTTGGCTCTTTGCAGGCGGAGTTCGGAACGTACTATTCCAACATAATTAGTCATGATTGCCTGCACTTCCTTCAGGCTTTGAGTGATAAGCACCATTTCTTCCGGGCTTTCGGCACCTTCGTCATTCCACTCGGGTATATTTTGCTGAAAAGAGCCTGTCTTTGTATATAAGATTGCGTCTATCGAGGCGCGGTGGGCATATACCGACGCCTCAAGCAGCGAATTGGATGCCAGCCGGTTTGCGCCATGCAGGCCGGTACACGAACATTCGCCCACGGCATAAAGTCCGCGTATATTTGTCCTTCCATCCATATCTACCTTTATCCCTCCGCATAGGTAATGAGCAGCAGGAACAACCGGGATATAATCCTTGCGGCAGTCAATGCCTTCCTTCAGGCATCTTTCATAAATATTCGGAAAGTGTTCCAAAAGCTTTTTTTCACTGATGCCCGTACAATCAAGATATACAAAGTCGTCGCCGTTTATTTTCATTTCATTATCAATGGCGCGTGCAACTATATCTCGGGGGGCAAGTGAAAGCCGCTTGTCATATTTCGACATGAATTCTTTTCCTCCTACTGTTTTAAGTATTGCTCCTGCGCCGCGCACAGCTTCGGAAATGAGAAAGGAGTACTTGCTTTTTGGGCTATAAAGCGAGGTGGGATGAAACTGAATGAATTCCATGTTCTCAATTTTCCCTTTTGCCCGGTAAACCATCGCAATTCCGTCGCCCGTGGCAATTGAAGGGTTGGTGGTTGTGCTGTAAACATTACCTGCACCGCCTGTGGCCATTAAGGTAGTTTTGGCATTAATTATATAAATTTCTCCTGTTTTTTCATTCAGCACGTATGCGCCGTTGCAGGTTATATTTCTGGTAAGGTGAGTAACCGGTTTCCCCTGATGGTGCTGGGTTATAAGGTCAATGGCGAACTGATGGGTGGCAATTTCAATATTCGGATGTGCATGAGCTTTTTCAAGTAAAGCGCGTTCTATTTCCTTTCCGGTAATGTCTTTATGATGAAGAATCCTGTTTTCAGAATGTCCTCCCTCGCGTCCTAAATCATAATTGCCCGAGGCAGCCTTGTCAAATTTTGTTCCCCACTTAATCAGTTCTTCTATTCTCTCTTTTGATTCGCCTATGACCATTTTAACCACATCTTCATTGCAAAGCCCGTCGCCGCAGGCCAGAGTGTCCTGAATGTGTTTTTCAAAAGAATCAAATTCGTTCATAACGGTTGCTATACCGCCCTGCGCATACTTGGTATTCGATTCATCTTCATCCCCTTTGGTAATAATTTGCACGCTGCCGCTATCCGCCACCTTCAGGGCATAAGACAAGCCGGCAATACCGGAACCTATTATCAGAAAATCAATTTTTTTTTCCATTAGTCTATAACCGGCTTGGTCCTTGAAGTCGTAAAAACACAGGATAATTAAAACACCCTGTGGTGTGTAT
>JABEUT010000018.1 GCA_013044305.1 Bacteroidia bacterium | reverse complement strand
CGACATGATGGCCATGCTCGAATCCGACACTCTGAAGCAGCTGGCAGAAGAAATTAATACCGGAAATTCATTCTTAACAACTAAATAAAATAACAATATGAACAATTTGAAGACAAAAAAAGTAGGTGAGTTTGTAGCCGAAGACTACCGCACCGCAGCCGTATTCCAGAGGAACGGCATAGACTTTTGCTGCAAAGGCGGCAGAACAATTGAAGAAGCTTGCAGCACAGGTAAAATTTCGCCCGATACCCTGCTTGCCGACCTGAATGATGTATTGAAACAGTCCGGGGAGCCCGACAATGATTTCCAGTTAGTGAAACTCGACGAACTTGCCAATTATATAGTGGACAAGCACCACCGCTATATTGAAGCAACCACGCCCGCCCTTAGGCAGTTTCTAGACAAACTGTGCAAGGTGCACGGCAGCCGCCACCCGGAATTGTTCGAAATAAACGAACTGTTCAGCCGTTCGGCGGGAGAGCTTGCCGCACACATGAAAAAAGAAGAACTGATGCTTTTTCCCTACATCAGCAGGATGGCACAGGCAAATGAAAGAGGTGAAGCCCCGGAGCCCTCGCCCTTCGGCAAAGTTGAAAACCCTATCATGATGATGATGCATGAACATGAAAGCGAAGGCAACATTTTTGAGAAAATATCGGAGCTAAGCGCCGGCTATGAAGCGCCGGCCGATGGCTGCACCACATACAGGGTTGCATATACCATGCTCAAGGAATTTGAAGCCGACCTGCACAGGCACATCCATCTGGAGAACAACATTCTCTTTCCAAAGGCAATAGCCATGGAACGGGAACTGGTTTCCTGAAGCGGTACGGCTTAAGAGCTGCGGCGGTTCATTGCTTTCCGGCGGCATAATTTTTGTAACTTGGCAACCCAATTTCAAAAGGTTGGCAGCCAAACCATACATAAACAAACTACGCTCGGCCACGCTTACCACAACGGTTAGCATTACTCTTGTGCTGTTCATTTTGGGCTTGCTGGGGCTGCTAATCATCAACGGCGAAAAGATAACCCGCTCGGTAAAGGAGCAGGCAACCATACAGTTATTTCTGAACGGCAACGTGAAGGATGCAGATGTAGCAAGGCTGCAAAAAATGCTTGAAGCCCTAAGCTATGTTAAGTCCGCTGCCTTTATAAGCAAGGATTCTGCCGCAAGGCAACTGTACAGGCACAACAAGGAAGATTTTGAAGGCTTACTGCAATACAACCCCCTGCCTGCATCGCTCAACATTCACCTGAAGGCAGATTACATTAATATGGACAGCATAAAATGGATAGACGCCAAGTTTTCAGCCTATCCGCAGGTAAAAGAGGTGCTTTACCAAAAATCGCTCATAGACGGAATGAACAGGAACATACGCAAGGTAAGTCTTGTGCTTTTAGGTTTCAGCGTTCTCCTGCTTGTGGTGGCGCTTGCCCTTATTAACAATACCATCAGGCTGAATATTTATTCCCGCAGGTTCACCATAAAAACCATGCAGCTTGTAGGAGCTACCCAATCCTTTATCAGGCGCCCTTTTATGTGGAAGGGAATGCTCAACGGCATTTATGCCGCCGGTGTGGCCTACGCCATGCTGCTTGCGCTTATGCATTTTGCGGAGAAGCAGATGCCCGACCTCCGGCAACTGAATGATGCCAATACCTATTACCTGCTGGCGGGTGTGGTGCTTTTTCTGGGTATTTTCATTTCATCAGTAAGCACCTTTTTCGCCCTAAGCCGCTACCTTCGCCTGAAAAGCGACGACCTTTATTATTAATAATTTGGCTTACCTGATAATATAGGGAGTGCCGCTCAAGTGCCGCGGGTTGAAAACAGTGCGCAAAGTTTTTATCGGCGGATCGAAGGTTTTCGATTTTTTTAATGTTCCGCTTCGCGAATACCGTTCCACTTTTACCTTTTTACCCTGGGTGTTGTAATATACCCACCGTCCTTTTTTATTTCCTTTGCGGTAGCGGCCGAATGCCATAGGGGCATCATTGTCATAAAAACTGTGTTCAAGGTATTTTACAAAATGCCTGTTCACAAACGACAAGCTTTTTTTATTCCCGTTTTTCCAATAAATATTTATGGTATAACGTTTATGAAACAGATACACCCCCTCGTCTGCTTTTACAGCGAGCTTTGTGGTGTCGCCGCGGTAAAGCATGTTGTACATCTTGGCGCTGAACAAGTGGCCGGGAAGCGTATCGAGGCAGCGGGCAATTTGCTCGTCTTTTATTGTACTGTCGTAATACCAGGGAAGTATATGCAGCATGTATTGCCCAACTGCAGGCCTTTGCATGTGAATCATCCGGTAGCGAATGATTTGACAGTTGCCTGTTGCAGGCAGCAGAAACAAGATGAATGCAATTTTACGCAGCGCCATTTCCCAATTATTGATTTTCAAAAGTAAGGTATTTTCGGCTACCGCTGTTCCATTTCCGAATGGCAATCCTGCATGAAGAGCCACTGCAAATATCTCCCTGCATTCATTTCAGTTAATCAACAGAGTCAGGTTGAAAACTTTCCCTGTCATTACAATGCCCTCCACCAGCGGCAAGTAACTTTGCAAGCTATAATATTTCTTATTCGACACTCTACATTGAAGCCCGCCGTAAGCCAAATAATATTACTTACCATAACTGCATTTGCGCCATTTGCATATAGCCAGCAAACGCCTGTTAACTGTAATCCGTCGGCCTCATACACAAAGGCAGTTGAACTCCTGGAGGCCAAAAGGTATTCCGCAGCAGGGCACCTGTTCGACCTTGTATCGGAAAGTGTAAATGAAACCCAGTCGGCAATAAAAGTGAACGCCGATTTTTATGCGGCGGAATGCGCCATGAACCTGTTCCATGAAGATGCCGAAAGGCGCATGATTAATTTTATACATATACATCCGCAAAGCCCGCAGGTGAAAAAAGTGGACTTTCTGCTGGGCAATTATATGTACCGCAAGCAAAGGTTCAAGGAAGCCATTGTCTGGTATGTTAAGGTAGATCCGTTATACCTCGATACCGCCGAGGTGAACGAATTTTATTTCAAGAGAGGCTATTGCTACTTCAGCCACAACCTGTACGACAGCGCCAAATACGATTTTGCAGAGGTGAAGGATACGCGCAGCAAATACTCTACCGAAGCCATGTATTATTACAGCTACATAGCATACCGGCAGAAAAACTACCAGACGGCGGTGAACGGTTTTCTTACCCTCCTGCATGATGCCCATTTCGGAAAATCGGTGCCCTATTATGTTACCGAACTTTACTATCTCGAAGGCGATTATGACAAAGCCGTGAAGTTTGCCGTACCGCTCGCCGACTCGTCGCTGATAAAGCCCCCGATGCTGAATGCAGAGGAAATAATAAAGATAATAGCCGAATCGTATTACCGAATGCAACAATATAAGGAGGCTATACCTTATTTCGAAATGTATGCCAAAGGCGTTACATTGCCCTCGCTTATAAATAAATCGGGCAATGCAACAGGCAGGGACGCCGACAGGGACTATTCGCTGGGCAAGCAGGAGTCGTACGAACTCGCCTTTTCATACTATACCACCGGCAGGTATGCCGACGCCATACAGTGGTTTCAGGGAGCAGTATATTCGGGCGACAGCATGAGTCAGAATGCTTACTATTACCTGGCGGTATGCTACCTGAAAACAGGCAACAAGACTTTTGCAGCCAACGCCTTCAGGGAGGTAAGCAAAATGGACTTTTTCCCCGACCTGAAGCAGGACGCGCTCTTTAATTACGCCAAACTCTCATACGAACTATCCTTCGACCCCTTTGATGAAGCCATAAGGGCGTTCAACCAATACATACACGACTACCCGAATTCTCCGCGTAAGGATGAAGCATACCGTTATCTCGTCAAGTTGTACCAGTCAACCAAAAACTATGCGGCGGCAATAAGCTCACTTGAAAAGATACAGAACTGGGATGCAGGCTTGCAGGCCGTTTACCAAAAACTGACTTACTTCCGCGGGGTGGACCTTTTCAACAACGGAAAGATGGACGAGGCGATTGATTATTTCAACAAGTCGCTGAAATACAATTTCGACCAGAAGCTCGATCTGCTGGCATATTATTGGAAAGCCGAAGCCCTATACAGGCAAAAGAAATACAGCGACGCCGTAGACGCATATAAACTGTTCATGGTGCAGCCCGAAGCTTTCGGAACGCCTGAATACAACAAGGCCGATTATGGAATAGGGTATTCCTACTTCAATACTAAAGATTACGACTACTCCTGCCTTTATTTCAGAAAATACGCCCTTGCTGAAACTGCCGACAAAAAACGGTTGAGCGATGCCTGCAACCGCGCGGGAGACTGCTACTTTATTCAGCGGGATTATACCTCGGCAATTCCATACTATGACCAGTGCATAGAACTGAACACATATGATATGGATTATGCCGCCTACCAGAAAGCGCTGGCGCTTGGCGTGTTGCATAAGCCTGATGAAAAGATAAGCACCCTTGAACAGTTTATGAAACAGTACCCTAAGAGCAGCTACAGGCAGGAAGCTATGCTCCAGCTTGCCGACTGCTATGCCACAGGCAACCACCCGCAGCAGGCGCTCGATACCTACCAGCAGCTTATAGATTCATATCCCCAAAGCCCCGACATTACAAGGTGCCTGTTGCAGCAGGGGCAGATATATTATAACCTGAACCAGTCGGATAAAGCCCTTAAAGCATGGCAGGATGTGGTGAGCCGCAACCGCAATTCGCCCGAAGGGGCCGAAGCCCTCGCACATATCAAACTGCTGTACACCGGTCAGGGCCAGATACAAAAAATGCAGGACTACTTCCATCAGGTAGGAGCCGACCTCTCGCAGCCGGCTCTCGATTCGGCAACATTTACCACAGTAAAGTCGGCGTATGAAAATAAAAACTATTCGCAGACATTGGCTGCCGCCGGTTCTTATATAGCCAGATTCCCCACGGGCATATTCTCCGCCGAGGCGCATTATTACCGCGGCGAATGCTATTATATGGAGAAGAAAACAGACAGCGCCCTGGCCGATTATGCAATGGTTATAAAAATGCCTGTAAGTTTCTTCACCGAATCGGCACTGGCCAAAGCTGCGGAACTGGCGTACGATAAAAAGGACTATCCAGCGGCGCTTGATTATTATACCAGGCTCGGCGCCAGCTCGCAATATGATCTGGACAGAAGCGCCGCACGGGTGGGTAAAATGAACTGCACCTTCAGGCTGAAGCAGTATGCCGCCGCCGTGCTCAATGCGGACACCGTGCTGAAAACCGCCCTGATGCAGCCGGAGGAATACGCTGCCGCTACTATGATTATAGCCAAGTCGTTGTTAAAAGAAGAGCAATACGACTCATCCTATGCTTACTTCAGAAAAACCTCCGGCATGACCCACAGCGAAATGGAAGCCGAGGCAAAATACAATATGGCGTACATTCAATACCTGAAAGCCGATATAGCCGGATCGGAAAAAACAATTTTCGACCTTATAAACCAGGAGCCCTCTTATCCCTACTGGATGGCAAAGGGGCTGCTGCTGCTCTCGGACGATTATGTGAACAGCCACGACGTTTTTGAAGCCAAACACACGCTGAATACAGTAATTGACAATACAACCGATACAACAATACTTAATGAAGCCAAAAACCGCCTTAAGCTGATAGAGGAAAGTCAGAAACCGCTCATGCAGCCGCCCGTAAGCCCCCGTATGACCATTCCATTTACCAACGATACAACGGAATATGATAAGCTGTTCAAATAAACTACTGCGCTGTAACATGATAGGTGCTGCATACCTGCCGGCACAGATCTGCCTGCTGGCGTTATGTCTTCAGGCATCAATTTCGTTTGCACAGGTGCAGAAAATAGACACAGTGCAATTCAACGTGGTGAACAGTTTTAAGCCTGTAATAAGCGATGCCGTAAAACTAAATGACAATCCGGCTACCGATACAACGCGGAAAGTAAAAAAGCAGGCCGATTACAATAACCTGATAAACGCGCGCTACCCTACCCAGTTCTATCCTTCATCGCTCGATGCAATGTATATGAGGGGCGAACCGCTTGATAAGTTACAGCGTTCCTGTTTTATGGGCGGTATAGGCAATTACAATACCCTGTACGGCGAATATTTTTTTAACTCCCTGCGCTCGCGGAACTTCGACTATGGCATACACCTGAATCATTTTTCGTCGCAGGACCTGGCCGATAACAATGCTTTCAGCGGCTTTGCCTACAACGATATCAATATTTACGGCGAAACCTTTTTGCCTAAACATACCCTTTACGCACAGGCCGATTTCGACAACCAGATCGTGCACGACTTCGGTTACAACAGAAGCGCCGATGTGATTAATAACAACGACTCCACACGGGTAAACTATAATAAAACCGCTGTGGCTGTAGATTACAAAAGCAATTACAAAGATTCTTCCGGATTGAACCACAACCTGTACGCAGCCTATAATAACTTTACCAATGTTCTTACCTCGTCCACCTACCGTGCCGCCGAAAATATAGTTAACCTGAAAGCCCATGCCTACTCGTACTTCGATGAACAGCGCATTGACGTGAAGGCATCAGCCGATTACTACGACGACAACAGCCTGCAGGGCAATACCAACACCTGGAATTTTAAATTCAACCCCTATTTTACAGGCAGCGGCAAAACCTGGGACGCACGCCTCGGGTTAAAATTATTCTACGATATTCAGAACGGTGTCAATCTTTATCCCGATTTTTTGGCAAGGTACCACATAGCCCACGACGCGGTGATGCTTTATGCAGGCGCCGACGGAGACAAAACATACAACAGTTATGAAATGCTTGCCGGAATGAACCCCTTTATGCAGGACACCTCCGATAAAAAATACACTTTCACCAAAATACACCTTTACGGAGGACTGTCGGGAACCATTACCAATAACCTTACCTATAACCTTAGCGGCGCACAAAGTATCATTGACAACATGCCCTTATTTATGACCAACATTAATGAACCGCTGATGAACAGGTTCATGGTGGTGTACGACAATGTAAGGGAACTGGACATACACGGCGATGTGGATTACAAAGCAAAAAAGGATTGGAACTTTGTTCTCGGAGCCGATTACTATGTGTATAACGCCGATTCGCAGAAGCATGTATGGTACCACCCCGACTTTGTAGCCAACCTGCTCGGACAATATACCATACGTAAAAAATGGACACTGAAGCTGCAGGCTTTCGTATTAGGCCCCCAGTATGCACCATCGCCGGTAATGGTAAATGGCATTACCACCGTCAATTCAGTGCTTGATAATGCCTATCCCGACCTGAACATAGGGGTTGACTACCACCACAACAACTTCCTTACCATTTTTCTGAACCTGAACAACCTTGCCAACATACAATACCAGCGCTGGCTGAATTATCCTACACAGGGCTTTAATGCAATGGTAGGAGTGCGGCTTACATTTTAGGGATTATTTTCGACTTATCCGCCTTCGTGATGCTGGGATACCGGGTATGGGCAGCCTGCAGGAACTTCAAATAAATAATTAATGCCAAAGTCGCTTATATCTTCCGTTTCCTTTAAATTCAATCAGTCCGATATCCCTTAACTTTTGTAGCTGCTGCCTGATTTTATCTTTTACATTATAATTATCAGGATAAAGCTGTGATAGGGATTTTTCAAAAGCATAAATATCCTTTAAAGTGAATTCGGTGCCGGAAAGATTGTTCAAACTTTTGAAAACATGAAGTTTCCATCCCTTTAAGGACTCATATACCGCAGCTTGTGGAATTTCTATAATGTCATTAATTTTTAAAGGATTTTTAATTTTAAACTTCGGTAGTTTTTTTGCTTCTATTTCCGGAATGTGAGATAACAGTTTATTTACAGTCACAATATCAGCACTCGTAATCGTTCCCGTCTTTTCACTTTTCGAAATTGAATTGAAATCTGCTGACACCATAGAAACCAATCGTTCATCGTCGGAAAATATCCCATACTCAAAATTATTTATCAATCCCCCTCTGGTTAGGTTGCCGGAGGTGATGATAACCTTCGAATCATCAAAAAGATAAATTTTGGAGTGAAGTTTCTGATAGTGCCTTACAATCCCTTTATGATTGATGATTCTTTCCACAGCATCAATATCGAGAGAACCCGAATATATATTATTCAAATTGATTGCGGTGATTAACTCAAATTTTGAATGGCTTTTCTTTGCAGACAATACCTCCGAACAAATGTCATCCTTAATGAATGGAGAGGTAATCTTGATCGATTTCTTCGACTGCGCGACCAATTCGAGCAGCACATCTTTCCAGGGTGTTTTAAGAATTTCCATTAACCAGAGGATAATTTATAATCAAGACTAAGGCAAATAGAAAATCGCTGAAAATTTGCTAATCAATTTTGCACAGTGCCGCCTGCCTGCAATTACCTGACTACACTTATATGGCGCGTAGCAACGCCATGCGGTGTAATTATGCGGCAGATGTAAGCCCCCTCGCTTAAGCCTGCTGTGTTCAGCCTGATCAGGTTATTCCCCGAAATCAGAGTACAGGGTTTAGTCAGCACGCATTTACCCGAAATATCATCCAGTTCCACTGCCACATTCTGATTTACCGGAGAGGTGATACCAATATTCAGCACATCCTGCGCCGGATTCGGGTATAAGGCAATATGGTTCAGGACCGATGCCTCCTTTATACCCAGAATGGCGGGGTATAAGGTAACAGCGATCACCGCGTCGGTTTTATTGTTCCAGGTATCCGTAAGCCGCAGATCGAGATCATAGCTTCCGCTTACAAGCGAGTGTGTATTCCAGTTGGCAAGCAGGCTGTTGCTTACCGGGTTGGTATCGGGGGCGGTTATGGGTATCCAGTTGGAGCTGTCGGCGGAGTGATAAAAGAGCTGCCAGTTTTTAAAATACATCCAGTTGCTTGTTGGACCACGGTGTATCCACGATGAACCGTAAACAGGGGCTATGGAATCGGCAAAGAGCATACCGGGCTGGTTGATGTTATCGAATTCGGCAGCGCTCCCTGCTGTGGCCGTTGGGTCGGAAGGCAGCAGGCTTTGTACTACTATGAGCAGCGACTTGTCAATGGCAGAGGCCCCGCCTGAATTACCTATATTGCCGTAGGCAAACAGAAAAATACTGTTCTTCTCACTTCGCACAAAACTGTACACCGTTGCATTGCCGGTAAAGGCAACCGACGTATCGGTGGTCCAGTGATAACCGCCCGATCCGTCCACTACATAATCGGAGCCATATATCCTTGATGAGTTTTCCGCACCTATCTCGCCGGCTATGCAGCCGGTAACGTTGATAACCGATTTGTGAAACACATAAAAACTCCAGGTTTGCACGGTACAGTTGGTAAAGGTAAGGGTACGGTCGGACAGCGGGGCGGTGAAGTTTGAATAATTTGCATTGTCGGTAATACCCGACACACCCACCGAATCGGCGGGCTTATCAAACCATGCCCCTATGGCCCTTATCTTTGAATTGGTAACGCTGATACTGGAACCAGACGAGGGCATCAAAGCCCACATAACATTGAACACCGAATCGGCAGTAACGTTGTATTCCACACCCCTTACCCCTGCCTGTGCATTATTGAAAAGGTAGCCATAAGCGGTATCGTGCCTGCCAAACGACCAGTTGATAACAGCGCTGTCGGGTATGTGATGCCACAGCAGGGCGGTGCTTACATGGTGCAGGTTCAGCGTGGTATAATCGTCTATGATGATTTCGCCGACTTCCGAAGTATGGCTTATATTTATGGAGCCGTGACTTGACAGGCCTGTTGTGGCCCAGTCGTTTTCCTTTACATTAAACACCGTAAGCGAAGCCGTGTCAGTTACCAGCCAGTTGTGAGACAGCCCGCCATAGCTTAACGTGGAATTGCTGATATTTACCGCAGCCTTGTTCAAGAGCATAAGCGAGCGCTGGTAAAAATAACTTTGAGGGAATGAAACGGTGGAAGAGTCAATCACCACTTTGCCGTTGTTGAACACATCCATATCGCCCAGGTTGGTGAGGTTGGCATTTTTTATAATCAGCAGCCCGTTCAAAACAACGAATATCGGACCGTTATGTATTAGTGTTCCTGTAATGGTAAGAGTATCATAAGGTGCTGCTCCCACAATCAAAGTATCGGGGTATGTGCCTGCCCGTTTCAAACCATGCCGCGCCTTCACATCAGGAGAAAAGGACTTGCAGTTTTTCTGCCACCTGAAGAATTGCGATATATGCGGGGAAAATCCGTTGCTCGCCGGGCAGGCAGCCGCCCGGATATGGTTTCCTGACGGAGGTTGTGCAAGGTTCAGCAGATTCTGGAGGTTCATCTGCGCGAAAATATTGCCTGACAAGGCAATAAATAGAAGACCAATTCCTGTTGCAATAGCCCTTTTTCTCATAAGTAAATAATTTGAAGTTTTTGGGTATCTCTGAAAAACAAGAGATAAAGATACATTATTG
>JABEUT010000153.1 GCA_013044305.1 Bacteroidia bacterium | reverse complement strand
GAGACAGGGCCCTAATCCAGGCACTGCTTTATATCAATAACAGGTATTAGCAGGCAACTTTAGGCCCTAATCCAAGGTTCATGCAGCCTTTGTCCCCAATCCACGGGAAGAGCCCAAACATTATTGTGTTTTCATTTTTTTTTCGAACCAGCAAGTATAATAAGAAGTGTAAAATTAATTATATAGGCTTTAAAATTTGTAATATAATCAGCGTTCAAAGCGGCAACAGCTCCTGGAGCAAAAAGGTGGTGAAGGAGTAACTAAACTACTGATATACTGTATATTACATAGGCTACCGTAAAAAGATTTCGCCATTTATATAGGAATTCGATTAAACTTTTATATTTTTGTAAAGTCAAAACCTAAAACAAACCTAAAAACTATGAAAATTAACCGTTATTTACTTATTGCAGGCCTGGGCATGGCTCTTGCAGGCGCCATATTCGTTGGCTGCAAGAAAAGTGACAATACCACCACTAACAATCCCAACGACATTACTGCCGCACAGGACGATAACAACGCCAATTTCGCCGTTCAGGATACTAAAAATGTAGCCGACGGCGCCGCAAAGTCGCAGGCAGTTGAGAGGCTTGCCAACGCACCATGCGCCCACATCTCTTTCCATAAGGACACCATCAACCATACCAGCGATTCGCTGATAGACATAAATTTCGGATCGTCGCCCTGCCTGTGCCTCGATAACAGGTACAGAAGCGGTCATATTCTGGTTTGGTATGCAGGCGTGCACTGCTTTACAGTTAACGGCGACTCAACTGTAATGGGTTTCAACGGCTACAGCTTCGGCAATTCGCCTTCGAGCATGATTGGCGTAAGCGGAACACGCACCCTGATAAACCTTGGCACTGACACAGGCAACGGCCTGTATTCATGGAAATTTCATGCCGCGCTTACCTTAACCTATCCCGGCAACGGCGGTACGGCAACCTGGAATTCAACGCGCACCATAGCCCTTACCTCATATATGGGTACCAATTACTTTATGGTAACCGGTGGGGCAAACGGCACCTGCCGGAGCGGCGCTACATATACCATTACCATCAACAACAGTTACCCCCTTTATATTCAACCGCCTCTGTGCGTACATTTTAACTACATGAGCACTCCTTGCGCTTTCATTGAGGCCGGTGAATTAACCATAACGGTTTCCACATTCAGCTACCCAATATATGTAAGCTTTGGCAGCGGCAACGCCATGCCACCTGTATGCGAAAGCAAGGCAACGGCCACCATTAACGGAGTGGCATACAACTTTACCCAGCCGTAATAGACTGTAAGGTTTTATACCGGTTACCTTAAAAAGGGCTGCTTTAAGGCAGCCCTTTATTTTTGGAATTGTTTTTGAAAATTAGTTTTATTTTCACATTTGATTTGGAACATATTATGTGGAAAGAACATCTGTCATTCAATAAAAGACAAAGGCGAGGCATCATTGTACTGGCATCACTCATTGTTTTGTTGATATGCCTGCTTGTTATCCTTGACTATATGCCGCCCCGGGCAGGTAACGTGAACCTCTCTGATTTTGGGCATGAACTTAAAGTAACCAATTACAGCCATACTTCTCATCAGGCTTCTGAAGACTCCGCCGCCCCGCCCTTTGAAGAAGGAGATCGAAAATATACTAGCGGCAAAATGATAAACATTAATACCTGCACGGTGAAAGAATTATCGCAGCTTACCGGCTATTATCTTGCCCTTGCCCTGGTTAATTACCGCGAAATGCACGGACGGTACATCAATGCCGATGACATAAGAAAATGCAAGGCTGTAGACGATTCGGCTTTTAGCAGATTAAAAGGGAGCATCAGTACCGATTAAACTTCCGCAGGCGTTTTATTTTATCTGCTGCCCCTGCCCATTTAAACCCATATATACCCGCATTACCCTTTTCTTCATCAGAAAATCGTACTTGGCGCTTGCCATGTCAATCTGGGCCTGAATCAGTTTACTTTTTGCATCATTATAGGTGAGTGCGTTGTTCATTCCCAAACTGAATTTTTCCGATTCGTACTTGAAGTTTTCGCCTGCAAAGTGCAACTGTTCCTTAGCCGCCGAATATTTTTTTTCGCCTGCAATAATATCGTGGTAAGCGTTCTCAATTTTCTTAGCCAGATCCTTATCGGCAATGCTTTCGTCCAGCATAGAGTTTCGATAGTTGATTTCAGCGTTTACCACCGCAAACTGGTTTGTGTAATTATTGAACAGCGGCAGGCTAAGATTGAAACCGAGGGAGATGGTTCGGTTATCGGCAAGCTGGTTTTCCAGACTTATAGGATATAGGTTGGACGTGGTTGTGCCAATAGAAGGAGTAAAGGACAGCGTAGGCTGCAAAGCCGCCCTCTGAATGCTGGCATTCAGTTCAGCCATGCGTGCATTATTGGCGGCTATCTTCAATTCGGGCGCCGATTTTACCGACATCTCAATACATTGTTCGAGATTAAACGGAAAAACTATTTGTGAACTGTCGTCGGATACAGGCAGCACCCTGAACGCCGTATCCTCATCTATTACCAGTGTTTGCCGTAAAGCCAGGTAATCGCTTTCCATTGTATTGCGGGCATTTACCAGGTTGAACTGATCGGTGGCAAGCTGCGACTGCATATTATACAGGTCGCCTGCCGCAAGGCTCTGTTGCGCATAAAGGTTTTTGCTGCGCTCCACCTGCAGCTGCGACTGTTTAACTGTTTGTTCGGCTTTGACCACCGTTTCAATATCAAGCAGAACCTGAAAATACTGCTGAATGGTTAGTACCGATATATCGTTGGCTGATTTGGTATAATTGTTATCGTTCAGGTCCATACCCTCCCTTTTTTCTTTAAGGGTATTGGGCTTTCTCATGCCTTCGTACAGGTTTATGGATGCATTCAGGTTTTCACTGCTTCCAATATTGTTTCCGTTAACGAGCTGGTTCAATGCCGGAATAACGTATATACCCCATGTTGTGCCAGAAAAGATGGAGGCATTAAGCGAAGGGATATATTTCATTTTAGCCTGCTGATAGTCGGCCCGGCTTACTATTTTATTGTTGGCGGCTTTGGCGAGTGTAAGGTTACGTTTCAGAGCGGTATCCATGCACTGGTCAAGTGTCCATGCCTGCTGGGCTTTTATTGAGCCGCAGTAAAACGCCAAACAAAATATGAGACAAACGACCGGGAAAATTTTCATAAGCTGAATGTTATGTTTGGGTTCAATTTGTGTAAGTGTGGGTTTAAAATGCATTTATGCCTAATGCCGTTGATTTTAATTCGTCGTTTTTGGTTAAACCCGACAGCACCTCTATATTTATACCGTCCGATATTCCGGTAGTGATGTATTGCCTGCGAAAATCGCCTTTTGGTGTTTTCACCTGAACAAAAGCAGAATCGCCTGAAAAATCTATATCGCCTTCTTTTATGGCGAGCACATCGTTCTTTTTCTCCAGAACAATAGATGCATCGGCGCTATAGCCTGCCCTTATTATTTTCCCCTCCCTGGGCACTACCGATGCCGAAAAGTCGAATTTTACGGAGCCCTGTGTATCGGAGCCCTGCGGGGCTATCATCTCCACCACTGCATCAAAGGTATCTTTCCGCATCGCGCCTATGGTAAGTTCTATCCTCATGCCTTCCTTCAGATAGGATACATCTGTTTCCGATATTTTACCGTTAAATATCATCTGGTTCATATCGGCAAGGGTAAAGAGGGAGGTTCCTTCGCTGAAGGTGCTTCTTCCCATTACCGAGCTGCCAATTTTAATGGGTATGGTAAGAACGGTGCCGTCGCAGGTGGCTGTTATGATGTTGGACGAAGGGGCGTTAGAGTCCTTTGCCGCACCCACCTTTATCACCTGCAGTCTGTTCTGCGCCGATTTCAGGTCTTCCTTTTTCAAATCATAGTCTTTGGTTGCATTAATCAGATCGGTTTCGGGTATGGCTCCCACATTGAAAAGTTTTTTCTGCCTTTCCAGGTCTTGCGCCGACGCTTCGGCATTTATCCTTGCCGATATTACGGCAGATTCTGCGTTATTCAGGTTTTCAAGATCGGGCACCAGTTTCAGAACGGCCAGCTTTTGTCCCTTTTTTACCTTGTCGCCCACGTTTACTTCAATTGCCGACACAATTCCTGAAATGGCGGGCTTAATATCCACTTCCTCCCTGGGCGATATAGTGCCTGCCACGGTAATTGTTCTTACAATGGTTGTTATAAATGGCTTGTCGGGTTTTACCAGACTTTTAGCTGACTGACTGCCCGTTTTTATCTTGAAGATAAAAGGGATGGCAATGATTACTGCAAGCCCACCGAGAATAATTAACACTTTTTTCATTTTCCTTTTATTGATATTTTATTTTTTATTCATACCGTAATGCCTCTATGGGGCTTATTTTGGAAGCGTTTCTGGCAGGTATAAAACCTGCCAGCGCCCCGGCGAGCACTAAAATTATTATGGCCGAAAAGGCGACATTCATATCCACTTGCGGGTGCTGAAAGTAGGTAACCGATTTGGTAACCGAGCCAATGAGCGACAAAACGCCGGAAGCACAAAGCAGGCCCCCGAACCCCGATACGGTGGTTATAACAATAGCCTCCTGAATTACAAGGCTGATAATAGACGAGGGCACGGCCCCCAGCGCTTTGCGTATCCCTATTTCCTTGGTACGTTCCTTTACGGTAACAAGCATAATGTTTCCCACGCCTACAATTCCGCCGACAAGGGTGCTGCAGCCTATTATCCATAAAAATATTCCAACGCCGGAAAAAAGCTGTCCTACCACTTTCTCGTTCCGGGCTTTGTTGTAAACGTACAGCGCTTCCTCGTCTTTTGGGTCGAACATATATTTTTTTGCCAGCCATTTTTTAATCTTATGCCCCGCCGATTCCGCATCTTCTCCGTCCTTCATTACTGCCGTAAAGTGCTCTATTTTCCCGTCGGGCTGAAACTCGGCCTTATAGGTTGAATAGGGCAGATAAATGGTTGATCCCATTCCGAAGTTGAATATCCTGGTAGTGTCTTCGGCTATCAGGCCTACTACTTTGTAATAGTTGCCTTTTATGGTAATAGATTCGCCAATCGGGTCTCTTCCGTGAAACAACTGGTCTTCTACTTTTTTACTAATCACCACAACCTTCCTGTACTGCTCCATGTCCAGCGGATCAAGCCATCGCCCTTCCCCTATATGCAGATACTCTATCTCTGAAAATTCCGGGAACACAGCCGACAGGTCGTATAAGCCGTTGTTATTGCCATATGATATCGTTCCGGCATTGCTCACATTCGATTGCGGCGAAATATATTCTATAGAATGAATGTCGGCTTTCAGATCGGTTAAATCCTCGCCTGTCAGCTGTATGGAACGCCCCACGTTCAATCCTTTATATGGTATGGTTGTGCTTCCGCCCCAAAATTCAACCGCGTTGCTCGCCGAACCTGCAAGCTGATTATTAATCCCGTTTTTAAAACCTTTGCCCACGCAAAGCAGCAGCACCAGCATGAATATGCCCCATGCCACCCCGAAGCCGGTTAAGAAGGTACGCAGCTTGTGTGCCTTTATCGACTCATATATCTCTTTCCACACTTCTTTTTTGAACATACTGGATTTGTTAACTGTTGGTAATTAATCCGTCTTTAATGGTAATGATCCTTTCTGTTTGCTCGGCTATATCCTTTTCATGGGTGATGATAATGATGGTAACGCCTTGTTTATGTATCAGCTTAAACAGGTCCATAATATCCTGCGACGATTTGCTGTCCAGGTTGCCCGTAGGTTCATCGGCAAGTATCATTTTGGGCTGTGCAATCAGGGCCCTCGCAATAGCAACCCTCTGCTTCTGGCCGCCCGAAAGTTCGCTCGGCAGGTGGCGCGCCCATTCGGCTATGCCAACGCGTTCCAGGTAATCAAGGGCTTTCTTATTTCTTTCTTTAGAGCGTACTCCCTGGTAATACAAAGGCAAAGCCACATTTTCCAATGCACTTTTATACGACAGCAGGTTGTACGACTGGAAGACAAAGCCTATAAACCTGTTGCGGTAATTGGCAGCTTTTTTTTCCGACAGGTTTTTAATAAGTGTATCCTCAATAAAGTATTCGCCTGAATCATAATTGTCTAATATCCCCAGTATATTCAGGAGCGTGGACTTACCCGAACCCGAAGCGCCCATGATGGATACCATTTCGCCCTTTTGCACCTGCATATTTATTCCTTTCAGAACATGCAGCTTATCCTTCCCCACCGGGTACGATTTTTGAATGTTTATTAGCCGTATCATTCTGCGGAATAGGTACTCAAATGGATTTGTTCAAACAGAAGTCCGACAAAACTACTTAAATTACGTTTATTAAATCTTTTGTAACAGAACGCCTTAACTTGGGGCGCCATCCGCGGTATATCTTTCGAGAGCCGGATATCCGCGCCACTGTGATCCAAGTAATAAAAAAAGCCCCGCTTTTCAGCGGAGCTTTTTGAAAAATGCAATTACAGTTTTTATTGCTCTATCACAAACTTGCCCTGATCAACCAAATTACCTGAAGGTGAAAGCAACCTGTACATGTAAATACCTGTTGATTTACCGGCCAGATTAATTTGAGTGTTCGTAGCGTTTATTATCGAGGAATAAACCTTTTCTCCAAGCATGTTATATATCTCTACCTGGTTGTTTGCAGAAAGCTGATAGCCGTCAGACAACTGAAGAGTGAATGCTCCGTTGTTCGGATTCGGGTAAATAGCAACCTTCGCAGAATTGGATGCTACATTGGTAACCCCGGCCGAAGATGCAATGGTTACACAGATACTGTCCATACATCCGTTCTTGTCGGTAACCTTGCAGCAATAGGTGCCATGAACCTTTCCCATAATGGAATCGATGGTGCTGCCACCGGGGCTCCACAGGTATGTATATGGTCCAACGCCGCCGCTTGCGGTAACCTTTGCCGTTCCGTTGCTGCTTCCGTTATCGGGTGTAGATTGTTTTACCAGATTTATTGCAGCAGGCTGTGTAATGGAAACCGAAGCTGACCCCGTATTGCCGCACGAGTCGGTTACGGTAACGGTATATGTTCCGATTTTCAAACCTCTGGCTGTGTCTTTTGTTCCTCCGGTTGGGGTCCAGGCATAAGTAAAGGGCTTGGCGCCTCCGCTTACGATTGCTGCAGCCATACCGTTACTATCTCCATGGCAACTTACATTGTTTACAGCATTTGCAGTAACCGATGGTCCTTTTGGCAAATTCCAGGTAATAACAACCTTTCCGTCGCCGCTTTGCACGCCTTTGAATCCAACCTGGTTGAAACCGGAGTTGTAAGAACCTCCTCCACCGCCGCCTACTGAATTATTTGTGCCACCCGAACCTCCGGAATATCCGCCGCCGCCGGCGCCTCTGTCACCGGCTCCCGAGCCGCCGCCGTAGCCGCCAACCCACATAGCGCCTGTAGGTCCGGCAGGTCCGCCCCAGCCGCCATTAAGGAATGAAAAACCACCGGCTGTGGCGTTATTGTTATAAATACCGCCATTGCCGCAATAACCGCCGCCGCCGCCTGCCCAAACCGAGCTTGCGGCAGGTGAACCATTGTTACACCCTACGCCTCCGGAGACTCCGTCGGCTGCCGCGCCGCCGCCGCCGCCTGATGAGGCCGTTCCTGAACCAACAGCTGTTTGTCCGTTCCGGGACACCCACCCGTCAGAGGTGGAATCGATTCCGGAGTAGCCGTGTCCGCCGCCGCCGCCTGCTATTACCAATATACTGTCATCGCTTGCTTTGACTACGAACGAGCCGCCGCCGCCGCTTCCATGAAGTCCATCCTGACTGCCGCCGGCCTGTCCTACCAATATGTGCAGTACTTCGCCGGGCACGCAGGTAAATGTTCCCTGTATTTGAGCGCCTTTACCGCCAACGGCGCCACCCTGGGCGCCTAATGCCTCAACTGTTATAGTATCCACTCCGCAGGGTACCGTAAAGGCTTGTATCGAACCGGAGTCGCCGCTATTTGTGGCGTTAAATGTCGCTATTTGCGCATTGGCATTCCTTTCCGCAGAAAGAAATAAACCCGCAATTAGCCAGAAGGTAATTTTCTTGTAGTTCATTTGTTTTTGTTTAGTGATTATGGGCCAAAGATAAGTTAGTTATAAATTCATGGAAATTAATTCCTCATTAAATTTCCTGCTATTTATCACATCCTCATAAAAATCATTTTTTGCCCGGTACCTTCTACCGGTAATTCAATGTATTTCGGAACTTTACAGGAATTTGAAATTAATGACCATAGAGATATGCTTTACATCCCGCATAAAACATCAACACACGAATAAACCTTATACCATGATATTCTTACCCAGGCCTGCTGATTATTTCAACTTAATTATACATTTGCATTAAATATATTAACATGAGCACTGAAAGCCTCGCTGAAACCGCAATAGATTTCGGAACAACCGAAACCCAGAAGATGATTGCCGATACCATACATAAGTTTGGCAAAGAACATATTGTTCCGCATATCATGGAATGGGACGAAAGCCAGAAATTCCCGGTAGACCTGTTCAGGAAGCTGGGCGAACTCGGCTTTATGGGCGTGCTTGTTCCCACGGAATACGGCGGGTCGGGGCTGGGTTACTTTGAATATGTAACTACCCTTGTAGAGATTTCCAAATTCTGCGGCTCAATTGGCTTGTCGGTGGCGGCGCATAATTCGCTCTGCACCGGTCATATATTACAATTCGGCAGCGAAGAACAGAAGAAAAAATACCTGCCCAAACTCGCCACGGCAGAATGGATTGGGGCATGGGGCCTTACTGAAACCGGCACGGGTTCCGATGCCGGCAATATGAGCACCACAGCGCGCAGAGACGGCGATTACTACATACTCAACGGTGCCAAAAATTTTATTACCCACGCCATTTCCGCCAATGTAGCCGTAGTGATAGCCCGTACAGGAGAAAAAGGCGACAGCCACGGCATGACTGCTTTTATTATTGAAAAGGATACCCCCGGAATAAAAGGCGGCAGAAAAGAAAACAAGCTTGGCATGAGGGCTTCCGAAACGGCCGAACTCATTCTTACCGATTGCAGGGTTCATAAAAGCCAGGTACTAGGCAAGGAAGGCGACGGCTTTGTTCAGGCGCTGAAAGTGCTCGACGGAGGGCGTATTTCCATTGCAGCCCTGTCGCTGGGTATAGCCAAAGGCGCTTATGAGGCTTCTCTGAAATACGCGCAGGAACGCAAACAGTTTGGCAAGGCAATAGCCGAATTCCAGGGTATTGCTTTCAAAATTGCCGATATGGCTACTAAGATTGAAGCTGCGGAACTGCTTATTATGAATGCAGCCGACCTGAAAAACAAACATTTAAAGATGACCAAGGAAGGCGCCATTGCCAAGTATTACGCCTCGGAGGTGGCTGTGGCGGTATCTACCGATGCAGTGCAGATATTCGGCGGTTATGGCTATACAAAAGATTTTCCGGTGGAGAAATTTTACCGCGATTCGAAACTCTGTACCATAGGCGAGGGAACCTCCGAAATACAGAAACTGGTTATTGCAAGGGAGATATTGAAATAGAACTGGCGGTGTGTGCCTGTCAGGGCGGTTACAAGTACTCTAAAATCTGTTCCATCTGCATACCCCTTGAACCTTTCAGCAGTATGGTTTTACCTGTAACAGGGTTCGCTGCCAGCCATTTTAAAAGTTCTTTTATGCTTTCAAATTTCTGATAGCGTGTACTTACCTTTGCAAAATATTGCCCTGAAAGCAATACCGCATCCCATGCATTTGTACTTTCTATAAGCGTAACAAGCGCCTGATGCTCCGCGGCGCTGTCGGCTCCCAGTTCAAACATATCACCGAGTATCAGTACTTTGCCTGTTGCCTTCATGCCCGCAAAATTGGTTATGGCAAGCTTCATGCTGCTTGGGTTTGCATTGTAGGTGTCTACCCATATTTTATTGCTTCCCCTGCTTATAAACTGCGAGCGGTTATTCGAAGGGGTATAAGCCTCCAGGGCTTCCTTTATCTGAAAGGGCGTAAGTCCGAAATGTAAGCCTATACATGCGGCTGCAAGTATGTTCGAAAAATTATAGCGTCCTGCCAGCTTGCTTTCAATTTGCACTTCAATGCCACCGCCGCTTATCCTTCCTTTTGCAAATATGTCTTCCTCATCGGGCAAGCCAGTGCAGTCGGCACCCGCTTTTGCTCCGTAGGTAATGCGTTTGGTATTTTCCGAAAGCCTCATGAGCAGACCGTCGTCGGCGTTCACAAACAGGGTTCCTCCGGCCGAACGGATGTATTGGTAGAGTTCATTCTTGGCCTTTATCACGCCTTCGGGCCCTCCAAAGCCTTCAAGGTGCGCCTTTCCTATGTTGGTGATGATTCCGTAACCGGGCTCGGCTATTTTGCACAATGCGGCTATTTCGCCCTGATGGTTGGCGCCCATTTCAATAACTGCAATTTGGTGCTGCGGGGTAAGCTTAAGCACGGTAAGCGGCACGCCTATGTGGTTGTTCAGGTTGCCTTTGGTATAAAGGGTTTTATATTTCTTTTCCAGCACTGCTGCGGTCAGCTCTTTTGTGGTAGTCTTGCCGTTGGAGCCCGTTATGGCTATTACCGGAATATTAATGTTTCTGCGATGGTAATTTGCCAACTGCTGTAAGGTGTCTAATACATCGCGCACAAGCACGCAGCCTTCGGTATAACAGGCTTCTTCGTCTATTACCGCAAGGGCGGCTCCTTTTGCAAGTGCATCGCGGGCAAAAAGGTTGGCATTGAAGCTGGCTCCCTTCAGGGCAAAGAAAATACTGTTCTTCTCAACCGTGCGCGTATCGGTGCATACCACGGAATGTGTAAGATAAAGACGGTACAGTTCTTCAATTGCAGGGTACTTCATTCTTAATAATTTAAAACAACATTTATATATTTACAATGTACTATTCGGCAAACTGGCCTTTAAAGTAATTCAGAATGGCCTTCATTATCATTTCCTTTTGCTCGCCGGGTTTCATAGGAGGCAGTGCCATGGCGGAATCCCAGTGGGGCCAGCCATCCCCGTCGGTTCCCCTGAATGCATAATAGCCCAGCGGCTCCAGCAGGGTGCAGAATGCAATGTGCAGCACATCCTGCTTTTCATCCTTTGAGAGCTTCCGGTATCCTTTGCCCAGTTCCTGCGCGCCTATCAGCAGCAATATACCTTCGAGCTCTATTCCTTCGCCGAATTGCAGTTCCATTTTTTGCAGCAATTCCTGCCATTTTTGTTTAAGCAACGCATCCATACATTAAAAATAGTAATAAAACTGTAACCGAATTTTTTACAACACGTACAAAAATCAAATTTTTATTCATGGAAGCTATTACAATTATCGAAAAAGAACTCATTGAAACGACACACTTCCCTTCGAAGGAGGTATTGAAAACCCCTGAACAGATCGGTCAGCGGCTAACGCAGGCAAAAAAAGCAAGCACGCTTGGTAACTCTGTAAAACACAAGGTAAAGATTGTCTTTGAGGACTCCGAAGGTAAAAAGATGGTGGAAACCACCATTTGGGGGGTTACGGAAAAATACCTGCTCCTGAAAAAGGGGATGTCGGTGCCTCTGTGCCGGGTACATGAAATTATCATTAATTAATTGGTAATACACTGCACCTTTGCGTATGTCCAGGGTTTTTCATAAAATTTGGCAAAAGCCCGGAGAGGGTAAATTTCTAAATTAACGTGAGTTCGGGAATAGAATGAAAAATATTACGCCCTTACAGGGCTTATTATTAGTTCTTTTTTCTTTTGCGATGGGCTACACCCATCGTTAACGGATTCCGCCCCTTCGGGGCTGCCTGAATAGTAAAAAACAATACAATAAAAAGCACGGAAATTTCCGTGCTTTTTAACTTATAATTGAATCCCTTTAATTATTTGTTATCTTCTGTGCTGCAATAATAGCTTGTACTTCTATCTATCGGCAAGCATTGTAGCGAAATGCATAAAAGCACTTAACATTGCTTCATAAACTTCTCTGCCTTTACTTTCATTATAATGAGAATTTAATTGTTCAATGGTTTCATCCCATAAACTACTATCTGCATTTTCACTTGGAATACAGTAGTAT
>JABEUT010000152.1 GCA_013044305.1 Bacteroidia bacterium | reverse complement strand
TGGCACTTCATAGCCTCGATGACCGGTATGCCGAACCCTTCATAATACGATACATAAACCGAGGCAAGGGCGCCGCCTGTAATCCGGGCAAGTTCTTGTACTCCCATCCTTCCGGCAAAAATCACATCTTCCCTGAATTTCAAAGTGCGGTAAACCTGCTCCATTTCTGTATTTTTAAAATAAGCCGGACCGGCGACAAGCAGTTTTACATCAAGGCCGGTCTTTTCCCTGAATCTATCGTAGGCAAGCAAAAGTCTTTTTACATTTTTGCGGGGATGCAGTGCGCTTACGCAAATAAAGTAATCTTTGCCGCTGCAGTATTGCCCCTTTACTTCTTCTCTTTGGTCTCGGCTAAGGGGCTTGAACGCCTCGCTAATGCCGTTATAAACCACATCTATTTTATCGCTGTCGGTTTTGTAGGTTTGTGCAATGTCGTTCTTTGAATATTCCGAAACGGTGATTATCCGGCTTGCTTTTTTTACAAAGCGGGGCATATAATACCTGTAGTACCAGGATACCAAATAGGGCAGGTCTGACGGAAAATGTTCAAAATTAATATCATGTATCACGGGCAGGGAACATACGTTGGCGTTAAGCGATAAAAAACCGTCGGGCGAATAAAAAATATCGGGTTTTACGCTGTTAAGTATCCGGGCGGCCGAATGTTCAAACCACCAGTAAAAGAGCATGGGATGGCGGGCCTGGGGAAACAAAACCACGGGAGTTATATTTTGCGAAAAAATAAATTCCTCATCGTAAGGGCGGTCGAACAGGAAAAGAAACTGGTGCTCGGGATGGGCCTGCGTTATCCGCTTCAGCACATTCAGCGAATGTAAGGCTATGCCCTCCATTTTATCTTTTATCAGCAGGCGGGTGTTAACGGCTATTTTCACTCTGCCTGTTTATTTAAGTTTTAACCCCGGTATCCTCATTACAGCTTCCAGCAGTGATGTGTTCTGTTCAATCAATATTCCGTTTACCCCCGCCTTTTCGCCTGCCAGCACGTCTCTTTCCTTATCGCCGATGAACCAGGAGTCGCCTGCATTAATATTAAATCGTGCCAGAGCCTTTTCCACCAGCAGGGAATCCGGTTTCCGGCAAATGCAGTTTCCGCTTTCCGGATGATGCACGCAGTAATATATCTCCTTTATAACTATACCGGCAGATTTCAGATACTTGCGTAAATACTTGTGCAGTTTCTCCACATCCTGTATTTTATAAAGACCTCGCCCTATGCCGCTCTGGTTGCTTATTATTATAAGTATGTAACCGTTCAATTTAAGCAAAGCGAGCGCTTCGGCTACGTCGGGCAGTATTTCAAAGTCTTTGCGATTAAATACATAGGCGTTCATTTCCCTGTTTATTACTCCGTCGCGGTCTAAAAACACTGCTTTCTTCATAACTTAGAAAAGGTCTTTGAGCTGCGAGAAAAATGCGAGCAGCAGCGATGGTTTTAACAAGGCCGTGAAAATGAAACCGAAAATGCCGCCCCAGATATGGGCGTCATGTGCAATGTGGCCGCCGCCCCGGCGCGACAGGTACCAGGATATAACAAGAAATAAAATACCGAAGAAGGCGGCAGGAATGGGTATAGGCAGGAAAAGCAGGCTTAATGATGAGGTGGGAAGCAAAAGTATATACGAAAACATTACGGCAGACACCGCACCCGATGCGCCCACAGCATTATAAGAAAAGTCGTCTTTGTGTTTTTCGTATGCGGGGATTGCAGAGGCAAGTATGCCGCCCACATACAGTACAAGAAAATAGTAGGAGGCATGATTTGTGAATATTACGGGAAAAATATCCTGTTCCAGGGCAAGCCCGAAAGAGTAGAAGGTGAACATATTAAACAGCAAATGCATATAATCGGCATGGAGAAAGGCGTGGGAAAATATCCGGTACCATTCTTTTTTATTCCGCTGTAGGGAATAGGGGTTATACATATATTTTGCAAAAAAGCTCCGGTTGCCGAAACCGATGAAGGAGATGATGCAGTTTAACGCTATGATGATGTATGAAATCATGGGATGCAGAATAGCTTCAAAAGTACTTTTTTTGAGCTTTTACAGATTATACTCGTACCTTTGAAATATCAACAGGCAAGTGGGTATTACTTTTTATGCTGAAAACGAAGAAAAAGGACATTCTGGGAAGAACCACAAGGGTTGACCTTCCGGGGCTTGGTTTTTTTGGGATTGCTGCAAAGGTGGATACCGGCGCTTACTACTGTTCACTCCATTGCCATCATCTGGAAGAAAGGATGGTGAAGGGGAAAAAGGCGCTCTGCTTCATGCTGCTCGACCCTTCGCATCCGGAGTACGTAGATAAGGTAATTACATTTAAAAAGTTTTCGCGCCGCACCATAAAAAATTCCTTTGGTGTTACGGAAAGAAGGTACATCATCATAACACCGGTAAGGATACTCGGCAGAAGGATAAGAACCCGTGTAACCCTTTCGAACCGCGGCAGTATGAAGTTTCCTATGCTGCTGGGCAGAAAGGTCTTGCTTAATAAGTTTGTGGTGGATGTATCGGTAGGCGCGCGGCTGTAATTTTTACAATGCCGTATTGGGCGCCTGTTTATCGTAATTGGCTGTGCGCATCAGTTCGCCGCTCTGTTTATAGTATCTCCAGTCACCAATTGGTTTCCCCATCCTGTACCGTCCCTCATACATCTTTTTCCCATATTCGTCATAATAAACAGTAACCGGTCCGTCGGGATAACCGTTTGTAAAAGCCTCGTCGCTCCAAAGCATTCCGTCCGGATAAAAAGCCTGCCATTCACCCGTCTTTTTACCTCTGTCAAAATAACCCCTTGCCTTTATTACCCCGTTAGGGTACTTAATAATGTTTAGCCCTTCCTTGGCGTTGGGGTCAACCACGGGGTGTATCAACACCGAATCGTTTTTGTGGCTTGTGCCGTTGGCTTGCTGTTGTGCAGGTTGCCTGCGGTGGCAAGCGGAGAGGCATAATACAGCCGCTAACTGCACCATGAACAATTTATTGAATTTGAATTTTGAATAAATCTTTATACCGCTGCGTTTTTTCATTTAGTTTTTTCTTTCCGTAACAAAGGTTATTAATTCTTCGAATGCAGTTTTATAAACAGAATCCTTCACCTCTTTCAGCATGGTTCTGGCTTTTTGGCTATACTCTGTCATTCTGGTTCCGGCATATTCAATGCCTTTATATGTGTTTACAAAATTAAAAACTATATCTTTAGTTCCAGGTTCACTGCTGTGGTTTTTAATAAGGTTTATCATTTTTATTCTTTCTATGGCGCCGCTCTGTTCTAAGGCATGTATCAAGGGCAGGCTGATGTTCTTTTCTTTGATATCTGTTCCGGCGGTTTTGCCTGTGTCGTTATCGGTTGTATAATCAAGCAAATCGTCCTTTATCTGAAAAGCCATGCCAAGCAGTTCACCCATATCCCACATTTTTTGCGCCTCTGTTTCCGGATATCCGGCGGATATGGCGCCACAGGCGCAGCAGGCAGCCACCAGTGAAGCCGTTTTACCGCATATTATCTCCATGTATTCGCTTTCATTGATATTCAGTTTCCGTGTTTTTTCAATTTGCAACAGTTCTCCCTCGCTCATTTTTCTTACGGCCGTTGATATCTTTTCGAGCAGTGAAAAATCCTTGTTGTCAATGGCAAGGAGCAACCCTCTCGACAAAAGGTAATCGCCCACAAGCACGGCTATTTTATTTTTCCATAAGGCGTTAATCGAAAAGAAACCACGCCGGCGGTAGGTCTCGTCCACCACATCATCGTGCACCAGCGTTGCCGTGTGCAGCAATTCAATGAGCGAAGCGGCGCGGTAGGTTACAGGGTTGATGTTTCCGAACATTCCGGCAGACAGAAAGACGAGAGTGGGACGGATTTGTTTTCCTCTGCGCTTTACAAGGTAATAGGTTATTTTGTCGAGCAGCGGCACAGAACTCTTCATGCTCTGCCTGAAGAAGACTTCAAACTCCTCCAGTTCCTTTTCTATAACTGTTCTTATTTCGGCGAGGCTTGACATGGGTAAACTTATGGCGCTGTTTTTTGCAGTTTTTGTTTAGGAGCGCTAAAATTAACATTTACTTATATACGCCTGTCCACATGACTGGGGAATGAAAGACCCCTGGATGCCGCCTGCTGCCAGAGGTCCTTTGCTTATGCATGATGCGCTGCTATTCGCAGGCCCTTATATCCCTTATGTTCAACTCCAGTCTTTTTTCGCCGTTCCATTCATTCTCGCGTATAGAATAGCATATATTAAAGGGAGCACCGGTAGCAACCAAAGGGAGCAGGTAAGCCATATCAAAGCCTATTGCCTGAATGGTTTTTTCCGGAGCATTCTGCGGCGCCACTGTCATGCGCAGGTGTTTCCCTGCTGCCAGCCCCGGTTCGTTGCCGGTTATCACGTTTTCGCTGCAAAATACCGGCGTCATATTTCCAGGCCCGAATGGTGCAAACTGCTTCAGTATCTTAAACATACTTGGGGTTATGCTCTGTAGTTCAATTTTTGAATCAATTTCAATCTCCGGCACAAGCAGGTCGTCGGATATGCTGCGCTCCACAACTTCTTCGCACAATTCGATAAATGCCCGAAGGTTATCTTCCTTCATTGTTAACCCTGCCGCATACTTATGTCCGCCGTACTGCTCCAGGAGTTTTGAACAGGATCCTAAAGCCTCGTATAAGTCATAGTTTTTCACTGAACGGGCGGAGCCGCTTATTACGCCGTTCGATCTGGTAAAGATTATGGTTGGGCGGTAGTAATGTCTTTCAATCAGGCGGGAAGCCACGATGCCTATTACGCCTTTATGCCAGTTCGGATTAAATAGAACTGTGGTTTTGCGGTATTTTTGTGTTTCGTCCGATTCGAGCATGGCAAGGGCTTCCTCGGTTATGTTCACGTCCACCTCCCTTCTTTCCATGTTCGTTTTATTGATGTCTTCTCCGGCAAGCCTTGCCCTTTCAGGTGTGTCGGATATTAAAAGATCCACGGCGTTTTTTCCGCTTTGCAGCCTGCCGGCGGAATTGATGCGTGGTCCGAAAACGAACACAAGGTCGCTTACGGTTATTTCTTTTCTAATATTTGCTATTTCCTTTATAGCGCGGAAGCCGGGTCTGGGCGAAGTGTTGAACCTCTTCAGCCCAAGATAAGCAAGTATCCTGTTTTCGCCTGTGATGGGCACTATATCGGAGGCTATGCTTAAAGCCACAAGGTCGAGGTATTGTTCCAGCTGCCCGAAAGGTATCCGGTAATGTTCCGCCAGCGCCTGCACAAGTTTAAATCCTATGCCGCAGCCGGAAAGTTCTTTGTACGGATAATTGCAGTCACTCCGCTTGGGATTGAGCACGGCAAAGGCTTCCGGCAGTGTTTTGTCGGGCTGGTGGTGGTCGCAAATGATAAAGTCAATTCCTTTTTCTTTGGCCAGCAGTACCTTATCATGTGCTTTTATTCCACAATCGAGGGCTATTATGAGTTTGCATCCCGTTTTTGCCGCATAGCTTACTCCTTCAGCGGACACACCGTACCCTTCCTTCTGCCTGTCGGGTATATAAAAATCGCAGGCAACGCCAAGCCATTTCAGAAAGGAATAAACGAGCGAAACCGCTGTGGTGCCGTCCACATCATAATCGCCAAAAACCAATATTTTTTCCTGGTTTTTAGCGGCATCCGTTATGCGTTTCACGGCGTTGTCCATATCCTCCATAAGCAAAGGGTTGTGAAGGGAATCGGGTGCAGGCCTGAAAAATGCTTTTGCCTCGGCATACGTTTCCACGCCCCTCTGAACAAGCAAATTGGCAAGTACAGGCTGAACGCCGATCTGTTCCGCCAACTGTTTCGCCTTGCTTTCTGTTGCCGGGGGCTTAATTTTCCATCGTTTCCTAATCACTGCAATATTCTGTTTTTTGAAGTTTTATATTCATCAAGGCACTTTTCTCCGCAACAGCCGTTTAATTCATTTGAACAGCTTTCGCATTGTATTATGAGGGTATGGCAGGGCTGATTTGCGCAATTCGCCTGGCGGTTGCACGAGGAGCCGCAGCGGTGGCAGCTTCCCAGCACATCATCCGTTATGCGCTCCGCCATTCTTGCGTCGAAGACAAAATTTTTACCGATGAATTTGGAATCAAGCCCCGTTTGCTTTATCTGCCTGGCATATTCTATGATTCCCCCGTCGAGCTGGTATACATTTTCAAATCCCTTGTGTTTTAACCATGCGCTTGCTTTTTCGCACCTTATACCGCCGGTGCAGTACAATAATATGTTTTGTTTGTTTTTGCCTTCCAGCAGTTGAACTACTTTTGGCAGGGCTTCCCTGAAGGTTTTCACATCAGGACAAATTGCATTTGTAAATCGCCCCAAATCGCTTTCGTAGCGGTTACGCATATCCACCACCACGGCCTGGTCCGCCATCCGGTGAAAGGCGAGGGCATCCAGCCTTGTGCCTGTATCAGCCGGATCAAAGGTTTCATCCCTGATACCGTCGGCTACTATCTTTTGTTTTACTTTTATGGTTAGCCGGTAAAAGGAACTGCCTTTTTCCTCAATGGCTTTTTTAACCTGTACCCCTTCAAAAACCGCGTTACTGTAAAGCTGCAACAGAAAATCATCGAGGTTGTGTTCGGGTACGCTGCATTGGGCGTTTATACCTTCGGCTGCTATGTAGATGCGCCCCAGCACTTTCAGTTTATGCCATTGTTCATACAGAGTGTTGCGCAGCGCCGCAGGGTTGTCTATATGCACATATCGGTAAAATGAAACAGTGATACGCCGGAATGCCTCCTGGTCCGCTTTTGCTTTAAGTTCTCGCCTGTTTACACGGTTGTACAGGAACATTTTAGTAAAGTAGGTATGTAATTACGGTGCGTTTATTAATTCAGCGGCAGACTTTATGAGGAGGTTTTTGCAGCAGAGGGCCAAAATCCATTCATGTTGCATTACTGTATTTTATTGCCAAAGCCTGATTAAATGCAAAGCTAAGAAAATTATGCGGCATCGTGTATTCCTTACATTTCCTGAATTACCTCGGTTACTTCGGGCACTACCCTTTTGAGCAGTTGTTCCACCCCGGCCTTAAGTGTAATGGCCGAAGAGGGGCATCCGTTGCATGAGCCTTTTAACTGCAGCGTTACCACGCCATCTTTAAAGGAGCGGAACAGGATGAGCCCCCCGTCGCTCTCCACTGCCGGTTTAATGTGTTCCTCAATGGCATCAATTATCTTTTGTTCACTTGAATTTGCTGGTTCGGCATGGCTTACAAATTGTTCCGGCGCCGAAGTTTGGTTGTTTTGCAGGTCATCTGAAGCCTTGGGTGCGGCGGGGTTCCATATTTTGCCTCCGCTTCCTATAAAGTCTTTTATGAAATCGCGCACATCAAAGGCAACATCGTTCCACGAGGCTTTGTCGTTTTTAAGTACCGTAACAAAGTTGGCTGCTATATACACCCCCTTTACAAATGGCATCCTGAAAAGCTCAAGGGCTAAGGGCGACTCACCGGCTGCTCCGGCGCTCATTATTTCGAGATGAACCCCGTCGGGCAGAAGCATGTAATCGGCTACAAACTTCATTGTCATCGGGTTGGGAGTCATTTCGGCGTAAATGGAAGGTATCCTGATTTTGTTCATGGCTTTAGCGCTTGTGTGGCGCAAAATTATAAATAATGATATACTCCGGGCAATTATGCATACAGGGTTTAACATTAAAATAAGTAAATTTGCTCTCCCCGAAACATAATTCATAAATCATTTTCCGGCACAAATGAATCTTCCTTCCCAAATACTTGAACAGGCGGTAGAGGAGTTTAGCAAACTTCCCGGTGTAGGAAGAAAAACGGCCTTGCGCTATGCGCTCTATTTGCTTAAAAAGAACCCCGATGAGTTGCGCAAATGGTCGAATGTAATTCTGCGGCTTGCCGAGGAGATACACTACTGCGAGGTTTGTTATGCAGTTTCGGAGCGAAGCAAATGCGAAATATGCAGCAACCCCTCGCGCGACCACTCCACCATTTGCCTGGTGGAAGACATACGCGATTTGATAGCCATTGAAAACACGATGCAATACAGGGGGGCTTACCATGTGCTGGGTGGTATTATTTCACCTGTAAACGGCATAGGACCGGTTGATCTGAACATTGAACCCTTACTGAAGCGTGTGGAAGGCAATACAGTAAAAGAGGTGATATTGGCGCTGCCATCCACCATGGAAGGAGACACCACCAATTTTTACCTGCATAAGAAACTAAAACCCTTTCCTGTTTCGGTAAGCGCCATTGCACGTGGTGTGCCGGTGGGCGATGAACTGGAATATACCGACGAGGTTACCCTCGGACAGTCCATCCGTATGCGCATACCCTATGAAGGCGGTGTAATGCGCAAGTAACCTGCGCCAACAACAAATGGGAAACAGTAACCATAGTTTAAACCAGATAAGCCCTGTTGCGTGCTGAAACTTTCCGTCATTATTGTCAATTACAATGTTCAGCACTTTCTGGAGCAGGCCTTGCATTCGGTTACAAAGGCGCTGAAAGGCATTACCGGCGAAATATGGGTGGTGGATAACAATTCGGTTGACGGTTCGGTGGACATGGTAAAGGAAAAGTTTCCGGATGTTAAGCTTATTGAGAATAAGCGGAACAGCGGCTTTTCGGCTGCCAACAATCAGGCCATAAAGAAGGCTGCCGGAGAGTATGTGCTCCTGCTTAATCCGGATACGGTGGTGGAGGAGGAGTCGTTTGCCAAAATGATTGCCTTTATGGATAATCACCCCGACGCAGGGGCGCTTGGTGTTAAGATGATGAACGGGAAAGGCGAGTTTTTGCCCGAATCGAAACGTGCGCTGCCCACACCTTCGGTAGCCTTTTACAAGATATTTGGTTTGTCTGCTCTTTTCCCGCGTTCGCGGCGCTTTGGCCGATACCACCTTGCCTACCTGCCGGCCGATGCCGTGAACGAGGTGGACATACTCTCGGGCGCCTGCATGCTTATACGCAAAGCGGTACTCGACAAAACAGGCCTGCTTGACGAATCCTTTTTCATGTACGGAGAGGATATTGACCTGTCGTACCGCATCACCCAGGCAGGGTATAAAAATTATTATTTCCCCGAAACGCGCATCATACATTACAAAGGCGAAAGCACCAAAAAACGAAGCGCCAATTATGTGCTTGTATTTTACAACGCCATGCGTATTTTCGCTCAAAAGCATTATTCGGGCCGTAACGCAAAGCTGTTTGCCGCATTCATCAACTTTGCCATTTTTATAAGGGCATCCATTGCCCTGTTGCACCGCCTGATAGACCGAATATGGCTCCCGGCAACCGATTTCCTTGTTATTTACGCAGGTTACTACTTTATTTCATTGAGTTACGGCAACATCAGGTTCGCGCAGGCAGGCTATTACTCTAAAGGAATGCTTCTTCTTCTTCTTCCCTCCTACATACTTATCTGGCTGCTTTCAATATGGTTGAGCGGAGGGTACGACCGCCCGGTGAAGACCTGGAAAGCGGTGCGGGGTGTCCTTTGGGGTGCGGCAATTGTGCTTATACTCTATGCCCTGCTGCCGGAAAGCTACAGGTTTTCGCGTGCCCTGGTGCTTCTGGGTGCGGCATGGGCGCTTCTTGCACTTGTTCTGGTAAGGCAAATATGCAGGCTGCTGAAAATTGAGGGTTTCAAAACCGACAGTACGCGCATACTAATAATTGGAAAGGAAGAGGAGTGCAGGCGGGTACATGAACTGCTGAACAAAAGCGGAATAAAAACGGAAACGGTGAAATACCTTAACCCAGGTGAGTCTGCTGACTCACCCTTTGAAAGCCGTGTGGAAGGCTGGAGTGAAACCATGCTTATATACCAGATAAATCAGGTTATCTTCTGCGCCAAGGACCTTCCGCTTCAGCTTATCATGGATGCCATGTCGTCTATACCCCAGCCCGAACTCGAATTTAAAATAGCTCCCCCGGAAAGTTGGGCAGTAATAGGCAGTAATTCAGTAAACGCTCCCGGCGAATTGTATGTGATAGATGTGCATGCCATTAATACGGCGCCCAATTTGCGGGCAAAGCGTATTTCAGACATCCTTTTAAGCAAACTCTTCTTCCTGTTCAGTCCTTTTTTGATATGGTTTCAACGAAATCCTGCCGGTTATTTCGCCAACATTTTCAGCGTGGCAACTGGTAAAAAGTCCTGGGTGGGCTATTGTCCGGCAGGCAGCGCTGCAAGAGATGCTAAATCAGCCGAAAGCAGTGCAGCTTCACCGCGCCTGCCGAGGATAAAGCGCGGGGTGCTATCGCCGCTCGATGCCATACCTGTTGAAGATGCGGAGAAACATGATGCAGGTAGTCTGAACGCCATTTATGCCCGCGATTACAGGGTAAGCACCGATATGAAGATAATATGGAAAGGGTTGCGACAGCTGGGGCGCAGGTAAGTCAATATTTTGCAAGCATCTGTTAAACCTTTGGCATAGTCTTCCTGTCTTAAGCATACAAAACAATATTCTGCGCCATGAAAAAACTTGTTGTATTGTTATCGCTAACGCTACTGCTGTTTACGGCAGGCAGTTCCTGCGCCCGTCCTGTATGGCTGGGCTGGCATCGCTGGGGGTACAGGCCATATTATTGTGCGGCAGCGCCTGTGTGGGTAGTTCATCACCGCGTTTGGGTGCCGGCATGTATGCATTGGAGCCCGAGGCTGCACCGGCATGTGTGGATACGGGGGCACTGGCTTTATTAAAGTATGGCCCGTTTCTGCCCTAAATCACGGCCATTTTTTCCCTTGAGTAGTAACCCTTTTTTAGCTTAGTCGCCACCTCGCTGAAGGCTTTGATGGTATATTCCGCATCGGCGGCGCTATGAAGGGCGGTGGGAATAAGCCTAAGCAAAATGGTGCCCTTAGGTACAACCGGATATACAACAATGGAACAAAAAATGCCATAATTCTCGCGCAGGTCAAAGGTTACGTTGGTTGCTTCGGGTATGGTGCCGTTTAGGTACACGGGCGTTACGGGGGAGTTGGTTCCGCCGATGGTAAGGCCGTCTTTTATAAGCCCTTCCTGCAGGTTGCGCACCACTTCCCATAATTTATTTTTGAATTCAGGGTGTTTGCGTATCAACTCAAGGCGCTTCAGGGCTCCTATAACCACAGGCATGGGCAGCGATTTGGCATATATCTGCGAGCGGAGGTTGTAACGCAGGTACTCCATCACGTGTTCCTCGCCAGCAAAGAATGCCCCGATAAGGGCGAAGCTTTTGGCAAAGGTGCCGAAATAAATATCAATGCCTTTCTGCACACCCTGCTCTTCACCTGTTCCTGCCCCTGTTTTGCCCATGGTGCCTATACCGTGGGCATCGTCCACCAGAAGCCGGAATGAGTATTTTCTTTTCAGTTCAATTATACCTTTAATGTTGCCCTGCTTGCCCGACATGCCGAATACGCCTTCTGTTATAACGAGTATGGAGCCGTTGGTGTCTTTTACCACAGATTCGGCGTGCTGCAATTGTTTTTCGAGGCTCTCCATGTCGTTGTTGGCATAGGCGAAGCGCTTGCCCAGGTGAAGCCGCACCCCGTCTACAATACAGGCGTGCGATTCGGCATCATAAACAATAACGTCATGCCTGTCCACGAGGCAGTCAATAGCCGAAACCATACCCTGATAACCGTAATTTACCAGCGCAGCATCTTCGGTGCCTATAAAGGCTGCCAGTTCATTCTCGAGTTGCTGGTGGTGGTTGGAGTCGCCCGACATCATGCGCGCGCCCATCGGTGCTCCTAACCCGTACATGGCTGCCGCTTCGGCATCGGTTTTCCTCACTTCCGGGTGGTTGGCAAGCCCCAGATAGTTGTTCAGGCTCCATATAAGCAGCTCTTTGCCCCTGAATTTCATGCGTGCTCCTATTTCGCCTTCCAGTTTGGGGAACATGAAATAGCCGTGGGTCTGTTTTGAATATTGTCCCAGTGGTCCTCGCCGTTCTTTTAGCTTCTCAAAAAGGTCTTTCATTAGAATAATTTATTTGTTGCCTGTTCAGGTATGATTCAATGGCAAAGATAAAATTTTAATGTTTATCGGTTTTATATTTAGGGCTGAACAGGGTATTCATTATTCGTTACATTGGTTGTATAAGAATGCCTTTACCGGATAAACATTTTGCCCTGTGGCAGAAGGTGTGCAGGCGTTGAAAATTTGCAAAAACAGGGTATAATCTGTAATAACGAGCCTGTTTATGCCAAGTCCGGTATATTTTGCTTAAATTAGCACTGAATTTGAGGCACAATGGAAGAAATACAGCTTGCAACCCAACCCGCAGAGGGGAAACTTCATCTTAATAGATAAATACATGCTTCTGGAGCCGACTGAACATGAACTGGTAAAGGGCTGTCTTAACGGCGACGCCGCCTTTCAGCGAATCCTGTACAAGCGATACGCAGGAAAAATGCTGATTGTCTGCCTGCGGTATGCCAAAAGCAGGGAAGAGGCCGAAGATGTATTGCAGGAAGGGTTTATAACGGTATTTGAAAAGTTGAATCAGTTTAAAATGCAGGGCTCGTTTGAGGGCTGGATACGAAGAATTATGGTAAACAAGTCGATAGAAAATTACAGGAAGGTTACACGGCTGTATCAGCATATGGATGTGGATGATGTGGAAGATACTTTTGTCGGTCCGGATGATGTGGCTGGCAACGTTGATTCAAAAGACCTGCTTAACATGATTCACCAGTTGCCGCCTGTGTACAAGATGGTTTTTAACCTTTACGTGTTTGAGGGAATGTCGCACAAGGAAATAGCCG
>JABEUT010000151.1 GCA_013044305.1 Bacteroidia bacterium | reverse complement strand
CGGATTGGTATCATAGGCGTCATCGGCCAGCCCCATAAGGAAAGCCACTGTGCATGAACACAGCAGCCCTATCATTTCGGATTGAAGCAAAACGGTTGTGGGCTGGAAGAAGAGGGAATATACGATAATGGAAAAAAGGAAAGTGATGTAGAATGTAATGCCGCCCATAGCCGGCTTGGAAGTGGCGCTCCAGCGGATGATGTTTTCGCCTTTGCGTATGCCGAGCGTTCCGGAAAACTTTAAAAACAGGCTGTTAAGCAATATGGACAGGCCGAATACCACGCCGAAGAACGTAAAATAAAACAGGGGCAGATTGGAGGACATAACCTATCTATAACTTTTTGTTGGTTATCAGACCGATGATAAAAAGCAAATTTAGGCTAATTTCTGTGAAGAAGCTATACTTCATTGCTTATTTAACAGCAAATATACCGGTCCGGCTCATTCTGTTTTAGCCGGCTGCTGCCGTACTGTTCCATATCCATCTTAAAAAAAAGCCCCCGCATACTTCGGCGGAGGTTTGGGTATGTTGGCAAACAAAGTTTTAGTGTGGCTGTGAGCTTATGTAGTTGTTCAATTCCTGCGAGGAGTTGTCGAACTGGAAGGCATCGTTCACTTTGAAATAGTTGGCTTTATCGCAACAGGTTGCATAGGCGTATTTTGCAAAATCGAGCTTGCTGTTTTCAAAGGTGAAGGTTTTCATGATTCCCCTTATTTGTTCGGCCGACAGACAATTTGATGCCGAAATCTGCTTGGCGAGGGTAAGCTTGGTGTCTTCAAATGTTTTTTCCTCAATGCTTCTCTTTGCGCCCTGGTAGTCGTCCCAGTTCATAGGGGCCTGGCATCCGGTAGCCGGCGACGAAGACAGAGGCTGGGCCGTTGGCGGCGGAGGCGACTGCGGCTGATTCATGTCGCCGCTGGTGGTGGTGGTAATAGTGGTGGTGGTGGTTTGCTGCGTGGTGGTCCCCATGGGCATGCCGCCAATGTTCATGTTAATGGTGGCGTTGCCGGGTACGGTGGTCTGCTGGGTTACGGTGGTGGTGGTGCTTTGCGCCTGTACGGCTGCCGGCAACATGAAGCAGGCAAAATAAAAGACTCTTTTCATGGGTTTGATTTTTGCTTGTTAAATAATAGTTGCTGCTATTAATAATAGGGAACGGTGCGCTAACTTAAAATAAATTTATGCTGAAATCATGCATTTATCCTTCTATTTATTAATGATTTCCGTTTGGCAAATGTAAAAAAATTTCTTCTTCGCTTCATTCCGCCCTGCGTCTTGCCATTCTCCTTATTCTACAACATAAGCAGCCAGGCAGGCTTGCTTTCAAAACATGCTTTTGAAGCCTTTAAAAGCTTTGGCCTTGCTGTCTTTGTCGGACAGTATCGGGTTTATTACATCCCAAGGTATTGCTATATCTTCATCATTCCACAATAAACAATCTTCCGAGGCTTTGTGGTAGTAATTTGAGCATTTATAAAAAAATACGGTATTGTCTTTGAGTGTTGCAAAGCCGTGCGCAAAGCCTTCAGGAATGTAAAACATGGTTTTGTTCTCCGCATTCAGTTCCAGCCCGAAGTGCTTGCCATAGGTTGGAGAATTTTTGCGGATATCCACCGCCACATCCCATACGGCGCCCTGTATAACCCTTACCAGTTTGGCCTGTGCATAAGGCGGGTTCTGGAAGTGCAGCCCCCGCACCACTCCGGCCTGCGACAGCGACTGGTTGTCCTGAACAAATTCTGTTGATATACCGGCCTCCGCAAATGCACGCTTATTGTAGGGTTCGTAAAAGTATCCCCTGTCATCGCTGAACACCTTTGGCTGAATGACCAGCAGTCCTTCTATGTGTGTACGGGTAATCTGCATACGTTTTGATGCACCTGTTTTTCAGGCTTCGTAATATGTTCCAGTACCATACTTCATCCCGTAGCCATACCCGTATGATTTGGCTTTCAGGTTCACCCCGTTCAGTATTATGGACAGGCTGTGAAAGTTGTTTTCGAAGTATAGCCGGTCAATAAAATGTATGAACTCCCTTTTTGAATAACCGGCACGCATTACATATAGCGGATAATCTGCTTTCTGAAGCATGGCTATACCGTCAGTAACCAACCCTACAGGCGGATTGTCTATAATAATGGTGTCATATTGTTCTTTTAATTTTTCCAGTATCTGGTCCATTTCTTTGCTTATAACAAGTTCCGAAGGGTTTGGCGGTATGGGCCCGGCGGGTATAACGTCGAGCTGCGCCGTTTCAGTTTTCTGTACCACCTCTGCTATTGTGTCCTTTCCTATCAGCAGAGTGCTCATGCCTTTGCAATTATCCAATCCGAGCACCGCGTGTATCCTCGGCTTTCTCATATCCAGGTCGAGCATGATTACTTTTTTGCCCGAATAGGCAATAATCCCCGCCAGGTTTATTGCTACAAATGTTTTCCCTTCGCCCGGAATGGTGGAGGTAAGCGCTATGACCTTGGGGTTGAGGCTTCCGGTTCTTATAAACTGCAGTTTGGTCCGCAGCGAGCGAAATGACTCGGCCAGGGCCGATTTAGGGTAGTGGTTTATTACGAGTTGGGATACGGGTATTTCCTTATCGTACCTGGGCACAATGCCGAGCATGTTTACCGAGCTTTCGGCAAGGCGTTCTATTTCCTCAACCGAATTCACTTCATTATAAAACAGATAAATAATGACAAGCAATATAAGGGAGGCGCTTGCAGAAGATAAACCGGCTACAATAAAGGTTGTCGATCTTTTAGGCGCTACGGGTATTTGGGTGGGCACTGCTGTTTCCAACACCTGGCTTTGCGGAACATAGCCTGCCTTGTCGAGCGAAAACTGTGTTTTTTTATCCAGCAGGTCGTCATAGTACTTTTCGTCAATGGAAAACAGGTGTTGCAGGCGCAGGTATTCAATATTGTTGGCCGAAGAACCGGCTACAAGATATTGGCTTTTTATGCGGTCGGCTTCGGCCTCAAGGTCTTCTTTTTTAGAATTTATCCTTTGTATGATGGCATCGAGCGATTGTGTAATGAGTTTGCTTTCATCTGCTATCTGCGTATTGAGATGGGTCATTTGAGGGCTGCCTGCCGTAACATCGTACGATAACTGCTGACGCTCGGTTACAAGATGGTGCAGGGTGGTCAGGTACTCGGTTATGGCGCTGCCATAGTCGCTTCCGCTAAGCAGGCTAATAATGCCTGTGGGGTCAATATCTTTGCTGTTTTCAATCTCTTTTCTAACATAATTCAGCAGCTTTACCTCCTCGGCAGCTGACGACACCTGGTCGTCGAGGGTAAAGAGGTGGCTTATATTTTGCTTTGCATACTCCACCTGTTCATCGGTCTTTTTCACTTTATGCATGGTATCAAGCTGTTCTTCCGAGGTTTTTATCCTTCCATAAACGGTGTTTAACTGTTCATCAATAAAATTCAATACATTTTCGGCGCTTTTCCGTCGCTTTTCCAGATCAAACTTTATGTATTCCTGCGCCATTTCATTTACAATGTCCGAGGCCACCCTGTCCACTACATTGCGG
The DNA here is from genome assembly GCA_013044305.1 of Bacteroidia bacterium. GTDB lineage: Bacteria > Bacteroidota > Bacteroidia > JABEUT01 > JABEUT01 > JABEUT01. The sequence continues at coordinate 4,589 of JABEUT010000151.1, read as the reverse complement.
CAGGATATTTTAATGGTCTTGGCTTCGGGGTTCAGCAAGGTTACGGTGATAAGTGGGTAAAATTCATCGGCCAGATTGACGCTGTCGTTTATCACAAAATAGCAGGAATTCTTTTTAAACCGGTTATTAAAGTCTTGTAACATTTTTAGATTCTGTATCTGTACTTTTATCTTTCCGTAGTGCACATCGGTCCATTGTCCGTTGTTAAATGGGAACAGGAATGAAGAATCGTTGAATTTATAAGCAAGCTGACCGCCGCCGGCTTCACTTATATTCAGATATACCCTTACACCCTTCAGGTATTTCCTGGCGTTGCTGTCGGGCGTAACGGTTAATGGCGTGGTGTGGTATATCTGATGGTCCTTAAAAGTACCTTCAGTATAATAGGATACTATCATGGGCAGGGCATTGAATATCCTTTCGAGAAAAAGTTTCGAGCGCATGAGTTCAACCGCGGCTTCCAACTCGTCGTCACCGGCTTCATACAACCCGTTTGAATTCTGCAACACCTTGTTTGCGTTGTTTGCGAAACTTAGCTGGATGGTGGTGCTCTCCTCATACCATCGCGGGGCATAGCGAAGGTAAACAAATGCAAGGATAGCTCCCACAATAAATATCAGGCCCACCCATTTGAGGTTTCTCCGCGCAATAAGGCTGAAGAGTCCCAAATCGAACTCTTCGTCGAAAGTGGACAGCTTTTTGGGTTTCCGCCTTTTGGTGCTTTCCGGTATAAGTTCCTCTTCTGTTGCTGCCATTATCAGAGCTTGATGTGGTAGGAAATAAATAGCACATATATAAGTATGAAGGTGCTTATGAGCGACAGGGCCGGGGTAAGGCGCTCGAGCAGCTTTTCCGATATCCTGCGCTGCGGGGTTACGTATATTATATCATTTTCCTGCAAGATCATGCTCCCCGCCTTTATTCCGTTTATTGTAGACAGATCAATAAGAAAAACTTTCGGATTTGAGGGATTGCCCCGTATTAATTTTATTTTCCATGCTTTACCGCTTTCCGTTATACCGCCTGTTTGGGCAAGCGCCTCAATTACCGTAGTGTTGTTGTTGAGCAGTGGAACCACCTTGGCCGACCCGGGATCGCCCGGGAACACTATTACGCGCCTGTTGGTTACCTTAAGCAGCACGTATGGCTTTATATAATACTGCGAAAACTTTTTCTCAAGCATTTCGTATGCCTCCCTGATAGTAAGCCCTTGAACATAGGTGCGACCTATTACCGGAAAAACCACTGTGCCATCCTGCTCCACAAGGTAGTCGGTTCCTGCATTGGTATTAAGAGTAGTAACGCTTGTGTTGTCAAGGTTTGAAAAGTCGACCAGGCGGAATCCGTCGTTGGAATAAAGCCTGAAATTAATTAAATCGTTGGGCGATAATTTGTACTCCTGGTTCATGGTGGAATCGGCCAGGGGTGTAAATTGGTATTTGCTATTGGTTTCGAGCATCATGCTGGGATATAATGCCCGGCAGGCGGATAATCCAAGTATAGCACACAAAAATATTAATCTCCTCATATATTGGAAGTCTGAATGGTGGTCAATTCCTACAAAAGTAGTAAATTTCAGCCTTCCGCAACCTTATTGCGTTCTAACAGCTCCATGTAAAGCTTTCGGGTATTTTCCACCAGAATCTTATAATTGAAGCGTTCATTTACAAACTTCATGCCTTGGGCCGACAGTGCCGTCCTTAGCTGCCTGTCGGAGGCAAGCCTGTACAGGTTGTCCGCCAATGCCTGCATGTTATTGGAGGCACTTAATAAAGCCGTAACATCAGGTATTACCACATTTTCAATTCCTCCGGTACGGGTTGAAACGATGGGTTTACCCGCCGCCTGTGCCTCTATGAGACTTACGGGTGTTCCTTCGTTAAGGGATGAAAGCGCCACTATGTCCAAACCGGCAAGGGCTATATCCACTTCTTTTATCCACGAGGTGAACACCACATCGGCAGAAGGATTCTCGTTTTCCGGCATTGAATACGACAAATGAAGCGCTTTACATTTATCTGCAAGATGCAACCTCAATTCTCCGTCGCCTACGATACATGCTCTTAACGGCGCACCGCTCTTATCCTTTGCCTTCCGGAACGCCTCCAGGAAGAGGTCATGGTTCTTAACAGGCACAAGCCTGCCAATTATGCCAATCACCACCTCGTTTTCGGCAAACCCGTATCTGGTGCGGAACTGTTTTCTTTTTACCGGCTGATCGGTATTAAACCTGTCCAGATCGAAGCCGAGCGGGATTACATGGAATTTGTGGGCGGGGGCTATGTGGTTAATGGATAAAAGTTCTTCCTTCTGCTTTTCGCTTAACGCAATAAGCGCTGTGGTGCGGCTTGCAAGGTATTGCTCAATGTTTTTATACAGCGAGGTTTGCCAGCTTCCGAAATAGGAATGGAAGATATGGCCGTGAAAGGTATGCACCGTAACGGGCACACCGCATGAAAAGGCTGCCATGCGCCCCAGAAAACCGGCTTTGGAAGCATGGGTGTGCACTATATGTGGCTTGAAGGTCTTTATCAATTGCTTAATCTTTCTGTATGCCATCAGGTCGTTGTATGGCAGTATGGACCTCTTCATGCCGGGAATTACCGTAGGTGTGATGCCATAACGCTGAAAAATGAAATCGGAACTTGCTTCGGTATCATCCTTTTCGCCGCCTGCCAGCATGGTTTGAAATTCGGGCGCGAGGAACCGCGTGAGGTAAGCCACATTATATGCAGGCCCGCCAAGATTAAAGCGGTTAATGATTCTTAATATCCGGTACATATACGCTAATATAGTGAATTTTGCGGGCGGCAGCGCCTATTTGAAATACTTTTTGTACCAGCTCTGGAACGCTATCAGCCCCCAAACGCGTGCAACGGCATCCTGCGGGCTGGCAGAGTAAAGTGTTCGTTTCAGGCCGGCAATTCCTTCAGAGTCGAACAAACCCTGCTCCTTAATAAATTCTTCATTCAGCCATTCCGATTCGATTGCCGAACGCAACCCTGTTTTGAACCATTTCAGTAAAGGCACCTCGAAGCCGTGCTTTTTCCTGTGTAATATTTCAGGGGGCAATAATCCGGTCATTGAATCGCGCAATATTTTTTTCTGATCGGTTAAGGTTATTTTATACTCCGCCGGCAACGAAAAACAAAATTCCACAAGCCGGTAATCGAGCAGGGGCATGCGCACTTCAAGGCTGTTTGCCATACTAAACAGGTCGGTCTTTACAAGCATATCGTTTTGCAATACCAGCTTCATGTCTGTAAATAGCAGCGAGTTGAAACCGGCTCCCAAATCTTTCAGCAGTTCGTCCCTTCTTGCTTTTTCCGGCGTGTACAGGGCTCCTGTGTTTCCCTGTTGTTTCAGTAACTCCATCGCTTTTTGCGGCGCCGCAACCGATGCCCATCTCCAATATCTGTCTTTCATGTTCAGGGAAGCCCCTTCGGCAAATTTGCCGCCTTTGCGCGCCAGGTTGGCAAGTGTGCCGTTGCGGCCCTGGGGAAGCAGTTTCAGGAGCGGAGCTGATGCAAGTGCAAGGAGTTTCATGTATGGGCGGCTTCGCATCTTCATCTCGGCTGCATGCTTGTTGTAGCCCCCTAGCAATTCGTCGCCGCCGTCGCCCGAAAGAGCCACCTTCACATAATTACGGGTTCTTGCCGAAAGTATATGCATGGGTATCGCCGAAGAATCGCCAAAAGGTTCGTCGAGGGCATCCAGCACTTTAAACATATCGTTAAAAAGATCATTGTCATCGAGCATAAAAGCGTGATGCTGTGTTTTCAGTTTCCTGCTCACCAATTCTGCATAGCGGCTTTCATCGAACATGGGCTCATTCTTATATCCGATGCTGAATGTCATTAAATCGGGCTTATGAATCGCAGCGATTGCGGTTACAGCTGACGAATCAAGCCCTCCGCTCAAAAATGTTCCTACCGGCACATCGGCAACAAGTCTCTTTTGAACCGCATCCTCGAGCAGGCTGTAGAATTTCGTTTTTGCATCGCTGTATGTGAACCCGGATGTTTCACCTGGATACGGTTCCTTACAAAACCGGTTAAACCGGATTTCTTTTTCTCCCTGTTTTATTTTTGCAAAGTTTCCAGCCGGGAATTTCTTCACTCCCTCCAGCATGGTGTGCGGTGCAGGCACATAGTTGAGTTGCAGGTATTGCAGCAGCGATGCATGGTCTAATTGCCGCTCCACAGGATAGTTCAACAATGCCTTCATTTCGGAGGCAAAACATAAGGTTCCGCCGGCAAAGGAGTAGCACAGGGGTTTCATTCCGAACCTGTCGCGGGCAATGAACAGCGATCTTTCCGCCTTGTCGTAAATGGCGAAGGCAAAAAAGCCGTTCAGTTTCTCCAGCCCTGCCGTACCCTCGTATATGTATAGCTGCAGCAACACCTCCGTGTCGCCGTCGCTGCGAAAGGTTACGCCCTTTTTCACGAGTTCGGTCCGCAACTCCCTGTAATTAAAAATTTCGCCGTTATACACCATTGCATACCTGCCGTCGGCGCTGCAAAATGGCTGGTCAGAGGCAGGTGAGGTGTCTATGATGCTCAATCGTGTTTGTCCGAGCAGGCAGTGTT
>JABEUT010000150.1 GCA_013044305.1 Bacteroidia bacterium | reverse complement strand
GAGTATCTTCGCATTTCCCAAAAAATGCCTCCTTAGCTCAGGGGTAGAGCAACTGATTCGTAATCAGTAGGTCGTGGGTTCAAATCCCATGGGAGGCTCAAGACAGAGCGAGTGAGAGAATAAGAGCCGAACAATGCGGCTCTGATTTATCTTATTAGAACACTTAAGCTGATTCCCCTGTACCGTTCTCTTTTCCGTTCAGGCTTCCGTTTCCGTTCGGGTTATCAATTGCGCCTGTGGCGTCGCCATTTGGTTCTATTTCAGCCTCTTCATCCACATCAATCTTGGCCACCGCAGCAATACTGTCGCTGTCCTTCAGATTGATGAGCCTTACGCCCTGGGTGGCCCTGCCCATAACGCGCAGATCGGACACCGACATGCGAATGGCTATACCGGAGCGGTTAATTATCATCAGATGGTCTGTGTCGGTAACGTCTTTAATGGCAATCAGGTTTCCGGTTTTATCGGTAATATTCAAAGTTTTAACACCTTTCCCTCCCCTGTTGGTTATTCGGTAATCATCTATATCGGTTCTTTTGCCGTATCCTTTTTCGCTTACCACAAGTACGGTGGTTTTAGGATCGGATATGCAAATCATACCAATCACTTCATCTTTGGCTCCTCCCAGCCTTATTCCCCTTACTCCGGAGGCATTGCGGCCCATGGGTCGCACCTTGGCTTCGTTAAACCGTATCGCCCTACCCGATTTCAGAGCCATCAGCATCTCGTTGCTTCCATTGGTGAGGCGTGCTTCGAGTAAGGCATCTCCCTCACGAATGGTTATTGCATTTATGCCATTTTGCCGCGGTCTTGAATAGGCTTCCAGCAGCGTCTTTTTGATAACCCCGTTTTTGGTGCACAATATGATGTTATTGTTATTTATATAATCGGCATCCGACAGGTTTTTTACGTTTATATAGGCTACAACCTTGTCATCCGGCGCAATACTCAACAGGTTCTGTATTGCTCTGCCCTTGCTTGCCTTGGCGCCTTCCGGCACTTCAAAGGCACGCATCCAGTAGCACTTCCCCTGCCTGGTGAACAGCAGCAGGTAATTATGGTTTGTGGCAGTGAACATGTGTTCCAGAAAATCTTCGTCGCGTGCTTCGGCTGCCTTTGAGCCTCTGCCTCCGCGGCTTTGAAGGCGGTATTCGGCTAAACGGGTTCGTTTTATGTAGCCTAAGTGAGAAATGGTAATCACCACATCATCATCGGGAATAACGTCTTCCATTTTGAAGTCGGCGCCGGCATAAACAATATCTGTGCGACGCTCATCGCCATATTTCTCTTTTATCTCAATCAGTTCGTCTTTTACTATTTTCCTGCGGAGCTTTTCATCGCCAAGCACCTGATTGTAATAGTCTATTTTCTTTTTCAGTTCCTCATATTCGGCAATAATTTTGTCCATTTCAAGTCCGGTAAGGGTGCGCAGCCTCATATCAAGAATGGCTTTGCTCTGTATTTCGGACAACTTGAAGTTGCTCATCAGTTCGGCCTGGGCCTTTTCGGGTGTTTCCGATTCGCGTATTATCTTTATTACTGCATCCAGGTTATCCAAAGCGATAAGCAAACCCTCCAATACGTGGGCGCGTTTTTTGGCTTCGGCGAGGTCGAACATAGTACGCCTTACTACTACCTGGTTGCGGTGATACACGAAATGCCCGATGATCATTTTAAGGTCGAGCGTTGCGGGACGGAGGTTGGCGCCCTTTTCTTCCGCAAGATCTATCTCGAATAGTTTTCCTTCTTTAATCTTTTCATGCTGCCTCATATCCACAAGCGCAACATTGTTCACGTTGAACGATGATTGCAACTCGGTTTGCCTGTAGAGGTTGTTTATTACGATGCTTGGTATGGCATCTTTTTTTAGTTCTATTACAATACGCATTCCGTCGCGGTCCGATTCGTCGCGTATATCCGATATATCCTCTATTTTTTTCTCATTGATAAGCTCCGCAATTTTTTTAATCATTTCCGCCTTATTGACCATGTAGGGGATCTGATTAATAATGATCTGCTCGCGTTGTCCGCCCAGCTCTTCAATAGTATGCTTTGCCCGTACCACTATACGCCCGCGTCCGGTCTCAAAAGCCTCCTTCACCCCATCGTACCCATAAATGGTTCCACCGGTAGGGAAGTCAGGGGCTTTTACATGCTGCAGGAGCTCGGCCGCCTCTATTGCGGGATTATCTATATATGCGAGGGTGGCATTTATCACTTCGGTAAGGTTGTGCGGAGCAATGTTGGTTGCCATACCCACCGCTATACCCGATGCGCCGTTCAGCAGCAGGTTGGGAATACGGGAGGGCAGTACAACCGGCTCCTCTTCCGATTCGTCGTAATTGGGCACAAAATCAACCGTTTCCTTATCAATATCTGTTATCATTTCCTCGGCCAGCTTCCGCAGGCGGGCTTCGGTATATCGCATGGCTGCAGGGCTGTCTCCGTCTATGGATCCAAAGTTACCCTGTCCGTCAACCAGCGGGTAGCGCAGCGACCATTCCTGGGCCATCCGCACCATGGTATCGTATATAGAGGCATCACCGTGCGGGTGATACTTACCCATAACCTCACCCACTATTTTGGCGCTCTTTTTATAGGCGCGGTTGGATAGCACCCCCAGTTCGTACATGCCGAATAAAACACGGCGGTGCACAGGTTTCAGTCCGTCGCGCACATCGGGAAGGGCGCGTGATACTATTACCGACATTGAATAATCAATGTAGGCGCTTTTCATGTGTTCCTCAATATTAACCGGTATAATTGTTTCTCCTTCTGCCATGAACTGTTTTAATTAGATATTGATTTTAATAATTTTGAGAACGCCGAAATTAGTCAATTTATACGGGATTCGGTACTATTTTTTTATCCAATTTTATTAACAATCCAGATAGCCTGTACAGCTACAATTTATTCAGTCGGAAACAGTAAGGATCGGAATTGACATTTCACTTTTTCCTGCCAGTAAATGATGGTATAAGCTGCGCCATTAATCCGGCTGCCAGAGCGACATACAGCCATATTTCCGGAATAACGAAGTGAATGGAGGAAGCAAAAAGGCTTAAACCAACCAGAATGATAAAGATGAGGGCAATGGTTTTAAGATTCCGGTGCCGGTTTATGTACCATGCAATTTTTGACGATAACCAGAACATACATGCCATTCCACAGATTATTGCCGATACCATGATTATAATATTTTGCGTAATGCCTATGGCGGTAAATATTGAATCGAATGAAAACAGCATATCTATCAGCACCACCTGAATAATTGAGCGGCGGATGCTATTCACGCCATTTGTGCTTTCGGCTTCATGCTGTGCCTGTTTTCCATCTATCCGCCCCGATAAATGATTATATAGCTCTGTGGCAGCGCTCCAGATTAGGAACATGCCTCCTGCCAGAAAAAGAATGTCGTGTGTGCTTACCGCGAAATTCGATAATACAAACAACGGATATGTTATTTTAGAGAGCATAACCAGCGCCCAAAGCATGGCTATACGCATACCAAGTGCAAGGGACATGGCAATAATTCTGACTTTCAGCCGTGATGCTTGCGGCAGTTTTGCAATAACAAGCGAAATAAAGATTACGTTATCCACGCCAAGCACAAGCTCTAGCCCGGACAGAACTAAAAATAGAATGAAATTGTGAATCATCGCTTACCGCAGCTACAGTTCCCTTTGTTTGCCGGGGTTGTGTAGTAGGTGTTCAGTTTAAGCATGGCGTCCTTTGTCGGATAATCCTTATCCACCTCCGAAAAAATAATTTTCTTCTTTTTCATGTCGAGAGTACCGATGGTGATTTGAGTGGTATCGGTCGGGTTATCGTTCTGCGCGACTGCAAAATAGTTGTCATCCTTATAATACCATTGCCCAAGCCTGTATTTAATAATAGCGCTGTCGGCTATAAGCCAGTCGTTTTTCTCCAGGTCGTAAACAGTTATCCCGTTTTGATCAGAGGCGTAGTTTGCAAAAATCATCTCGTTATCGTCATCGGTATAAAAGGTTCCTCCAACCAAATCGGTAATCTGTCCAGTCCGGTCAACCACAATCAGCCTCCCGTCGTAATCTCCTAATTTAAATGCTATAAACAGGTCTTCCCGCGGCTGCTTCAACGGTACAAATATCCCGGCGGTGCCGCTGTCGGCTATTATATCGTCAAAAAAAAGAATACCTGTTGTTTTGCTTCCTTTACTAACTTCAATCCAAGCCTTACATTCAGGGTCTTGTTCCAAACCAATATTCTGCACGTGAATCATTTGTATGGAAACCTCACCCAAGGTGGCATTCTGAATTTTGGTGGACCATTGGTCTGCCGGATAATCAGCGCTCATATAAGGTTTAACTTTGGCCTTGTGCGTACTCTTTTTATTTTTTTGAGCCGTGGCGGGGGTATGACACATTATTATACAAAGTGCAACAATGGATATGCTGAAAAAACAGAAGCGATTCATTTTCATCCCGTTTATTATTAATTGTGCTAAATTACATATTTATTACATGCATGCAGAGATAAGCGGACTTCTGTATTCCCGCAAATAATGTTGTGTTATAGCAATACCGTTAAAAGAATTCATAATTGAGTAAAACATTTTTTAGATGCAAACAGGAAAATATTATATTTGCACCCTCAATTTTGGGAGCTTAGCTCAGCTGGTTCAGAGCATCTGCCTTACAAGCAGAGGGTCACAGGTTCGAACCCTGTAGCTCCCACAGCCAAAGGATTGACTCCGAACGTCAATTTCCATTTTAATCAGGAATCGAAGCCAACTATTTATACAATCTTTCTGCCTATTGCCTGCGCAACGGGGTGAAGTGATTTATACAAGGATGTAAATTCTTCAAAATTCAGTTGTTGCGATGCGTCAGATTTTGCCACTGCAGGATTGGGGTGGGTTTCTATAAGCACGCCATCTACACCCATTGCCACACATGCCCTGGCAAGGTCCGGCACGCCGTAAGCATAGCCAATGGCATGACTTGGATCAAGCACTATGGGGAGGTTTGTAAATTGCTTTAAGTATGCAACCCCGCACAAATCAAGAGTAAAGCGCGTTTTTGTTTCGAATGTGCGTATGCCGCGTTCGCAAAGCATTACATTGGCGTTGCCGCCGGAGAGTATGAACTCTGCGGCCTGAACAAACTCCTGAAGGGTTGTTCCAAATCCGCGTTTCAGTAAGGTTGGCTTGTTTGATTTACCGCATGCTTTTAATATGCCATGGTCGTACATTGATTTTGCCCCTATCTGCAATATATCGGCATACTCTATAACATCAGCCACATGCGTAGAATCGCGTATCTCCGTAATGATCTTCAGTCCGTATTTCTCACGCATTTTAGCCAGCAGCCTCAATCCTTCAATACCCATTCCCTGAAAGGTGTACGGAGAGGTCCGTGGTTTATAGGCTCCCGCCCGCAATATCCCTACACCCAATTTCACGCAAAGCTGCGCCGCCTGTTCTATCTGTTCTTCCGATTCTACAGAGCAAGGGCCTGTAATAACAACCGTGTTATTGGTGGCGCTGCCAATGGTAATATTGTCGCTTAGCCGAATGCTGCGCACATCCTTTTTATACTTGCGGCTGGCTAGTTGTATATCATCATCAAATACATAATTGGTATCGGCAAACGGGGCATACTTGTCTTCCAGCTTCTTTAGTTTATTGGGCGTAATGAGCACATATCCACCATTTTCCTTAATAGCAAATGCCTCAAGTTCTTTCCCAAGTTCAGCGGCTTTTACCGAATCAACATCCGGTTTTAATTTTATTATCATTATTCGCCTTTGATTAGATTGTTAAAAGTAACGGTACCCAGCAGAACGTTGTTTTCATCTACCACCGGCAGGAATAAAATAGCCGGCTTAATACTTTTTATATATGCCAGCATCTCTGAAACGGTAGCCGATGATAATACCTTAAAAGGATTTATGTTTAAAATATCCTTCACCTCTATGCTGTCCAGGCGTCCCATGTTCCTAATAAGCCCACGGCGCACATCGGCATTGCTAATTATACCCAATAGTTTACCGCCATTGTCGGTTACGGCAGCAAAGCCGAAATTATATTTTTCAATGCTTTGCAGTACTTCAAGGAATGATGCAGCTGAATTTATTACAGGCAACTCTTCGCGGGTAATCATAAAATCGCTGATGCGTATATGCGAACTGATGCTATCGCTGCGAAGCTGGTGCAATGCCCTACCAATGGTTTCGTCGGCATTTACCAGGTAAGAACCAGAAACCACGGAATGAACACCCATATTCCGCAACACAAAGGCTACTTCGCCTGTAACGCCACCGTCGACATGTATCCGCTTGCCCGGGTATTTGCTTTTGAAATCACGTATTTTTTTAAAGTTTTCTTTGTTGAACACACCACCGCTTTTACCAGGTGTAGTGGTCATAAACAATATAAAGTCAAAACTATCCTTATAGGGCTCAAATGCCTCGACAGGCGTTTCAGTAACTATTGCAATACCCAGTTTACTTTTAATATTAGCGGGCAGGCGCAAAGGCTTTTTCAGGTTCTCCAGCTGGAAGGTAACCATTTCCGTTGAGGTCTCTTCAATGCCCTTGTAAAACTTCTCCGGATCAGATGAAATGATATGAAGATCAATGGGGGTTTTGCTGAATGTACGAATGTACTTTATGTCTTCAAACACCTTCAGGTTGTCGTTGCAATCTACATGCAGACAATCAACACTTAGAGCATCAAGTTCTTTTACCAGTTCCTCCAAGGGCTTGGTTTTGTTCGAATATATTGAAGCAGATATTTTCAAATTACCGTATGAATCTCTTATGAGAGGCTGCAAAAGTACAAAATTACCGGCTATTGAATGGAAACAATAAATATGTAAAAGGCAACCCGGCCTTATAAGTGTCAGCGGTGATTATTAATAATCTAAATACTTGATACAATAATAAATAATCTATATTTTATATACTACATAATAAAATATATATTTTTTCT
>JABEUT010000149.1 GCA_013044305.1 Bacteroidia bacterium | reverse complement strand
GGCAGTGGCCAAAAAAGGAAAACTACCCTTGTCTAAAATATTGTCGGGCGAAAACACCTGGACGATTTAGTAGTGGATCAGTAAAAAAATGGTTTATTTTACCCCAAGCCCCTAATGGGGCCTTGAGTCAATTTGATTAGGGAAGTTGCTTTTTAAGCCCCTTCTGGGGTTTAGGGGTAGAAAGATAATAATGCATCCTTAAAATTAATTTCAATCTGAATCATTCCCGGCGATTTAGTCATTGAGTCCGTATTCAGATTTTTCTTAAATTTGAGAACCTTATAATTCACGTTTTTCAATCCTAACCTGCTGCCCAAAATGAAACCTTCCTTCATTTCCATTGGTGTATTGCTCATATTCGGGACGAATGTAAATTGCACCAACCGTGGCAACAGCAGAGCAGGGGAGGAGGGCAACAACGACTCTGTCAAAACACAATTTAATATGGATAAAAATTCTGATTCAGCCCAACATACCCAAACTGCATACTTTGCCGGAGGATGCTTCTGGGGAACACAATACTATTTCGAGAAAGCCAAGGGTGTAATCGACACCAAAGTAGGATACATGGGCGGGCATACCAATAACCCCACTTACGAACAGGTTTGCAGCCATACCACTGGACATTATGAAACCATAAAAGTGGTATTTGATACCCGAATTACCAATTATGAGACCATGGCCAAGCTGTTTTTTGATATTCATGATCCGACACAAACCGACGGACAGGGACCGGATATCGGACAGCAGTACATGTCTGTTGTTTTTTATGCCGACAGCAACCAGAAACAGATTGCTGAAAAGCTTATCGCTCTGCTTGAAGTAAAAGGATATAAAATAGCCACCCGCCTCCTGCCTGCAACCACCTTCTGGCAAGCGGAGGAATACCACGAACACCATTACGACAGGGAGGGTACAACCCCTTACTGCCATAAATACACAGACAGATTCAGGTAAACATTGCCTGATAACTGAATGTAGTTTTTTTCGCCGGTTTTAAGGATAAATTTTAATCGGTTGAACAACAAACTTTATTTACCTTTGCCTGCCCTGTTTCCTTATTATAGTATAAGCGTACAGGCTAAACTTATTCACCATTGTATTAACCCATAAAACGCAATTTGAATTATGACATTTGATATTGACATGATAAGGAAGGTATACTCCGGTATGCCTGAAAAAATTGAAAAGGTCCGCAAAACCCTCGGCAGGCCCCTTACACTTACCGAAAAAATACTTTATTCGCATTTGGACAAAACCATGCAGCTTACTTCTTACAAAAGAGGCTCCGATTATGTCGACTTTCAGCCCGACAGGGTGGCCATGCAGGATGCAACCGCACAAATGGGCCTGCTGCAATTTATGCAGGCAGGCAGACCCAAAGTGGCTGTGCCGAGCACCGTGCACTGCGACCACCTTATACTGGCCGATGCGGGCGCCAAAAAGGATTTGGAAACTGCCGTGGTGAAGAATAAGGAAGTGTATGATTTCCTCTCCTCTGTCTCCAGCAAATACGGAATAGGCTTTTGGAAACCGGGCGCAGGTATCATTCATCAGGTAATATTGGAAAACTACGCATTCCCCGGCGGAATGATGATAGGAACCGATTCGCATACACCTAATGCCGGCGGACTAGGAATGGTTGCTATTGGCGTAGGCGGAGCCGATGCCTGCGACGTTATGGCCGGCCTGCCATGGGAACTTAAGTTTCCGCAACTGATAGGTGTTAAGCTTACAGGCAAACTTAACGGATGGGCTTCGGCGAAAGATGTAATACTTAAGGTGGCAGGAATACTAACCGTAAAGGGAGGAACAGACAGGATACTTGAGTATTTCGGGCCCGGAGCCGAAACCATATCCGCTACAGGTAAAGGAACAATCTGCAACATGGGAGCCGAAATAGGAGCCACAACTTCCATATTCAGTTACGACGGCAAGATGGGTGAATATTTGGCCAGCACCGGAAGGAAAGAACTCGCCGCGGAAGCCGACAAGATAAAAGAACAACTACGCGGCGATAAGGAAGTTTATGAAAACCCAGCGAAGTATTTTGATCAGGTTATTGAGATCAACCTCTCGGAGTTGGAACCCCATGTGAACGGACCCTATACACCCGACCTGGCATGGCCAATATCCAAATTTGCCCAGGCGATTAAAGACAACGGCTGGCCGGCGGAATTGGAAATAGCCCTGATAGGCTCATGTACCAACTCTTCCTATGAAGATATTTCACGGGCTGCTTCTATAGCTAAGTTTGCGGCCGAGCATAACCTGAAAGCCAAATCGGAGTACACCATTACCCCAGGATCCGAACAGGTGCGGTTTACCGTTGAAAGAGACGGTTACCTGCAATGGTTTGACAGAATGGGAGGAGTGATACTTGCCAATGCCTGCGGTCCCTGTATCGGCCAATGGGCCCGCCATACCAAAGATCCGGCAAAAAAGAACTCCATCATTACTTCTTTCAACAGGAATTTTGCAAAACGGAACGACGGAAACCCCAACACCCATGCCTTTGTGGCTTCGCCGGAAATAGTAACGGCTCTGGCTCTTGCAGGCAGCCTTACCTTTAACCCGCTGACCGATGAACTCGTAAATGACAAAGGAGAAAAAGTAAAACTTGCCGAGCCCATTGGTATTGAACTTCCTTCAAAGGGATTTGAAGTAAAGGAAAGTGGCTATCAGGAACCGGCGGCCAACGGCAGCGAAGTAAAGGTGATTGTGGCGCCCGATTCGCAAAGGCTTCAGCTTCTGGCTCCCTTCGCACCCTGGGAAGGTACCGATCTGAAAGGACTTAAACTCCTTATAAAAGCAAAAGGCAAATGCACTACCGACCATATATCCATGGCAGGGCCTTGGCTGAAATTTAGAGGGCATCTCGACAATATTTCCAATAATATGCTCATTGGAGCCATAAATTTCTTCAATGGCAAGACCGATTCGGTAAAAAATCAATTGGACGGCAAGTATGATTCGGTGCCAAAGGTGCAAAGGGCCTACAAGGCCGCCCATTTGGGTTCAATAGTGGTGGGCGACGAAAACTATGGCGAAGGCAGTTCACGCGAACACGCAGCCATGGAACCGCGCTTTCTGGGTGTACGGGTTATTCTTGTAAAATCATTTGCACGCATACACGAAACAAACCTGAAAAAGCAGGGAATGCTTGCCCTTACTTTTGCCAACAAAGCCGATTACGACAAGGTGCAGGAGGACGATGCCATTGATGTTGCAGGACTCACCTCGTTTAAGCCCGGTGTACAGCTTGCCGTAATACTGAATCATAAGGACGGAAGCCGTGATGAAATAAAGGTGAACCACTCATACAACGAACAGCAGATAAAGTGGTTTAAGGTAGGCGGCGCACTCAATCTTATCAGGAGCTGATAAAAAGTGAACAGGCGGACCACGGCTGCTGCCCGACGAATGCATCTTTCGGTTTTATGGTGCCGTTTAGTTTGAAATTGCAATTATTTCATTATGCTGATACGCCTTGTTAAAATGGAATTTGAACCGGAAAAAGTAAATATTTTTCTGGAAGTTTTTGCAGCTTCCCGCACCAAAATATTAGGGATGGAAGGATGTATGGGTCTTGAATTACTGAACGGTATTGATCAGAAAAATATTTTTTTTACACACAGCAAATGGGAATCAGCCGAGTGTTTGGAAAAGTATCGTAAATCCCAACTGTTCAAAGATACCTGGGCGAAAACAAAGCCTTTGTTCCGGAACAAGGCGGAGGCATGGAGTGTAACAGGCTATGAATACTAAACGGGATATTTTAATCTGATTATGCTGCATCTTTAATTATGCCCGAACAACACGGTTCTTCAAATAAACGTTTACGTATAGCCGATATCAAGCTGGAGTCGTTGCTCGAACTTACCAAGAGCATCAACCTGAACACCAAGATACCGGAGCTGCTCAAAATTTACCGCGACGTTCTTCAGCATAAATTGTTTATAGGCAAGCTGATGCTGTTGCAATACGACGGTACCTGGAAATGCCTGTTACATTACGGAGTGCGTGAAGACCGCCTTGCCGGCGTGCTGGAAAAAGCCAAAACGTTTACCGATGAGCGGGAAATAAAAACCTTATCACGCGATATGTGGCTGAAGAATGAAAGCTTTGAAATAATCATTCCCGTGTACCACAAGAATATGCCCCTGGCCTACGTTTTTCTCGGCGATCTGAATGAAGAAAGCCTGGGCATAAGCCCTGCCATAAAACATCTGCCCTTTATTCAAACGCTTACCAATTTACTTGTGGTGGCTATTGAGAATAAAAAACTGGCAAAGGAAAGCATAAAGCAGGCTGTAATACAACGGGAACTCGAACTTGCAAAAGAAATACAGGCAATACTGCTGCCGGCCTCGCTGCCTCATACGGAAGAACTGGATATTGCGGCATCCTATATTCCTTTTCATCAGATATCGGGCGACTATTTTGATTATATACCGATTGACGAAAGTGAATTTGCCATTTGCATAGCCGATGTTTCCGGCAAAGGCATTGCCGCCGCCCTGCTCATGAGCAATTTTCAGGCTAACCTGCATGCACTTATTGAGCAAACATCATCGTTGTCTGATCTGGTTGTACGGCTAAACAAAAAGGTAATTCAAACGGCAAGAGGGGAAAGTTTCATTACTTTTTTTATCGCAAAATACAATACGCTTACACACGCCCTGCACTATGTAAACGCAGGGCACTACCCGCCGCTGCTACACATGGAGGAAACCATAGTACAGTTAAAATCAGGATGCCCTGCTCTTGGAATGTTGCCCGAACTGCCTGCGCTTAAGGAAGGTATTTTAACCCTTGCGCCGCCCGTGGTGCTGCTTTCCTATACCGACGGGGTGATCGAATTGGAGAACGAAAAAAATGAGGAGTTCGGAGTAGAAAGGCTCACCGATCTGTTTGCAGACGATATCAGCCTTAACAGGGATGCAAAGGAAATAAACCAGAGCGTACTTAAGACACTGGTTGAATTCAAAGGACGCAAGGAGTATGTGGATGATATCACCCTGCTGGCTTGCAGGATACTCGGCGGGAATAGGAAATAGTCGGGCAATAAATGAAAGTGGAGTCTTTATATGTAAGGCACTCCGTTATATATGTCGGCAGGAGTGCCTCATTGGCGAAGCGGGTATAAAAATAACCTTCCGCCTAAATCTGGCTTTAACAATTTTTCACAAGCATTTTCAAATAAAGCCTGCCGCTTTACGTTATCTTTGTATAGAACGCAGGAACGACAAAATATAAGATTTGATTCCGAACTAATCACTATCCACTATCCACTAATCAATATAATGAGCAAAATAAACATCCTTTGGGCGGACGACGAGATTGATCTTTTGAAGCCCCACCTGCTATATCTTCAGGAAAAAGGATATGATGTAAAGGCCGTTACAAACGGCAACGATGCGGTTGAGGAATTCGGGAAGGACAACTACGATATTGTTTTTTTGGATGAGAACATGCCCGGCATATCCGGCCTGGAAACCTTAGGAAAGATTAAGAAAATAAATCAGGGCGTGCCCGTTGTAATGATTACCAAAAGCGAAGAAGAGACAATAATGGACGATGCCATTGGCTCCAAAATATCCGATTACCTGATAAAGCCTGTGAACCCGGGTCAGATATTGCTCTCCATCAAAAAGAACATTGATAAGAACAGGCTTATAAGTGAAAAAACCACAAGCAAATACCAGCAGGATTTCCGGAACATAGGCATGACGCTCGGCGGTAACCTCAATTACCTTGAATGGAACGATGTGTATAAAAAACTTATCTATTGGGAGCTGGAGCTGGAGCGTTCGGGCGGCGATTCAAGCATGAAGGAGGTGTTTCTGATGCAAAAAGCCGAAGCCAACAACATTTTTGCCAAATTCGTAGAAAAGACTTATCTCGACTGGCTTCATCCCAAAACAGCCGATGTGCCTGTTATGTCGCATACAATAATGAAAAGCAGGATTCTACCCTTAGTGGAAAAGGATGCCGGAACAACCTATATGATTTTGATAGATAACCTGCGGCTTGACCAATGGAAGGTGCTACAGCCTATTATTGAAGAATCCTTTAAAACCGAATCGGAAGATTCCTACTATGCCATACTGCCCACATGCACCCAGTATGCGCGCAATGCCATTTTTGCAGGGTTGATGCCCGCCGAAATTGAAAGGCTTCACCCGACATTATGGTTAAACGACGAAGAGGAGGGAGGCAAAAATATGCACGAGGAAGAATTGCTTGCAGCCCAGCTTAAAAGACTGGGGAAAAGCATTAAGTTCTCCTATAATAAGGTTACCAATCATGAAACTGGGAAAAGACTTGCTGAATCCATTCATACCCTTGCCGGCAACAAACTAAATGTAATAGTCTATAACTTTGTGGATATGCTGTCGCATGCCCGCACCGAAATGGAGGTGATACGCGAACTTGCCAGCGACGACGCAGCTTACCGTTCACTTACCGTATCATGGTTCAGGCACTCCCCGCTCCACGACATACTTAAGGCAATAGCTGCAAGCAAGTCAAAGTTGATTATTACAACAGACCACGGCACGATAAAGGTTACCGATCCATCCAAGATAATAGGCGATAAAAACACCAACACCAATTTGAGGTATAAGCAGGGCAAAAGCTTAACTTATCAGGCAAAAGACGTCTTTTTGGTGAAAAACCCTGCCGATGCATATCTGCCGAGGCAGCATGTCAGTTCAGTCTTTGTATTCGTAAAGGAAAACAAGTTTTTCGCCTATCCGAACAATTATAATTACTTCGTCAATTATTATAAGAATACCTTCCAGCATGGGGGAATCTCCCTCGAAGAAATGATCATACCATTGGTGGTGCTTTCGCCCCGATAGTGCGTTAAGGATAGGAATACAGGGGAGGAGACAGCTACGCCGAAAGCATGAACTGCGGCTCCCAACAGCCTTGTATTTGACTTAAACGGAAAAATGACTAACTTCGTCTCTTTAATCTCATATCGGCATAACCTGTGGAGTGGATTGTTAATAAAGAAGACGAATTAGAGGCAATAGCCTTGGAATTGCTCGAAAAATACCCCGCGCAGCGCTTGTTCACAATTTCGGGCAAT
>JABEUT010000148.1 GCA_013044305.1 Bacteroidia bacterium | reverse complement strand
TTTATTATCTTTGCGCCCTCAATTACTGATTCAATTTTAATATTTAAAATCTACTATGAATTTCCCCGACGAGCTTAAGTACACCAAAGATCACGAATGGATCCGCATTGCCGGAAACGAGGCATTTGCAGGTATTACCGATTTTGCCCAAAGCGAACTGGGTGATATTGTATTCCTCGACATCAACACCGCCGGACAGGATCTTAAACAGGGCGATCTGTTCGGAACCGTGGAAGCCGTAAAAACCGTATCCGACCTCTTCATGCCCATTTCGGGCAAGGTGCTGGAGGTGAACTCTAAAATAGTAACAGCGCCGGAGACAGTTAATAAAGACCCCTACAACGATGGCTGGCTGATAAAAATATCGGTACAGAATGCGTCCGAAGCAGCCGCGCTTTTATCCGCCGCCGATTACAGGAAGGAAATAGGGCAGTAAACCTTTTCACCTCCCGTTCGCCACTCCTTGCTTTTTATTTCACCTTCACCCTGATTCCTTCCGAATTGCTGGTAAACTCCGGTGCGTACATGCATTGGATGGAGGTAATGCCGTTGGAAAAGCTGCCGGCGTTGTTCACCCGCAAAGGATACTCAAAAACATAGGTTCCTTTGTTCAGGTAGGAGATAAAGAAGTTGGTGGCCGCATCGCCGGTGCTCTCATAGTATCCCAGTCCGTCCTGGTACTTGTATTGCGATATTACATCAATGGGCTCGAACCCGGATGCCCGCATATCCTTCATGTGTACGTACTGCATATCCCTGTCCACGCGTATCTCTATCCGCACCTTTATCTTATCGCCCACTTTCAAAGCAGTGTTGGAGTCAATGGGCTGCAAAACAGGACCGCTCGCGGTATTTTGTTCAATGAACAGTTTTTTCACCATTTGCAGTGGTGTTTTGCTTGAAGTAATTTTATCAAGCTGCTCAAAGTACTGCCAGTACACTGCCCCCCAGCTTACGCCGGAGTCGCTCTTGGTAACCGTTATATTGCCCATGTCGGGTTTAATATCGCTTCCGCTCCACGAGGTTTTGAAATATCCCGTTCCGGCCTCCTGTTTCAGGTCGGGCATGTTCTTTGGATCAACAAGGGTGCTGCCGAGCTTAATCTGCACATGCGGTTCGGTTGCCAGCCAGCTTGTGCCGCGCAACAATAAGGCATAACAGGCCTCGGTGGTGGCCTTGGTGGTTCGCCAGTTCTGGGTTTGCTTGCTTTTCAGCAACCACACACGCAGGTCGTCCACCGATTTGGTATCGTGCGCCACTTCATCAAATGCCTCTATCATCAGCGCCTGCGCTTCGATGGGCGCTGTCCACCAGTAAAAGCCGTCGTAATCTTCCTTCCAGTACATTCCCATTTCCTCGCTTGTTAGGGAGTTTTCTTTCAGTGATTTCATAATTCTTCCCGGTATAACTTTATCATCATACCGGTTCAGCGCCAGGGCAATCATGCCTTCCATATACCGGCCCTTATTGAGCCAGTATTTTTGCTCCTGCCCTTTATAGTAATCGAAAGCCTTCATATCACGCGGTTCAACCGGACAATCGTTGAAATAGCTCCGCGCGTACAGGTACTGGATCTGCTCGTATCCCAGGTGGTCGAGTTCGGGGTGGTTGTCGTGCTGCATGATCCACTCATAGTCATTATTTATCTGATCATCGAGATACGACAGTCCGCGTTTCACCATAGCCCATACCTTTTTGTTGTCGCGCACATTTTTTATTCCGAGATGGTCCAGATGCCCCATACCTGTAATGATATACTGGGTAATGTAGCGGTCGTCCGGTTCGCCTTCAAACCAGGGCCAGGCTCCGTCCGGGCTCTGCATCTTTTCCAGCTTCGCCATGGCTTTGTCCAGTTCGTTGCCCATACGGTTCAAGTCGAAGAGCAATCCCACACGCTGTTTGCGTTCGCTTTCGTCTTTGGCGTCGAGTACCCAGGGCGTTTCCTGAAGCATAACCGATTTCAGGTCCTGATTTTTTTCAAGGTTTGAAAGCAGCGCATCGGGCGATTGGGTTCTCCAGCTGTCGAACACAGCTTTTATTTTGGGTGAGGAATTGGCTATGAACGAGGCTATGCTGTTGGCATAAAAGCGGGCAAAGGTCTGTTCGGCGCACTCGTAGGGGTATTCCATCAGATAGGGCAGCGACTGCACCGCATACCATGCCGGGTTGGCGGTATATTCAAGGGTTAGTTTAAAGTTGTGCAGCGTTTTGGACCCTCCGTTCTGACTGATGAATTTATCGAAGCGGTATGTCTTTGTTTCATTGCCGCGGATAGGCAGGGGCAGGCTTTCGGTAACGAGCATACGGTTGGTAAGCACCGGCAGTGTCATTTCCTCCCCGTCGGAATAATCATCGGCTTTTGCCACCACCTTGTAGGTTAAGGCTTCCAGACCGGCCGGTATGGCTATTTTCCACGAGAGGCTGGTGCTTAACCCCGCATTTACAGCAAAGTTGCGCGCTCCGTCTTCCGTTGCCTTACCCTCATTCACATACAGGTTCACCGGTTTCATGGTAATGGCGTCGTACAGCAGCAACTGTGCCTCGCCCGTAAGGTTTTTACCTGCAAGGTTGGTAACTTTTGATGTGAATATGAGGGTGTCGCCTTCCCTGAAAAAACGTGGCGCATTGGGAACAACCATCAGCTTTTTCTGCGTTACCAGTTCGTTATACACCTGTCCTATTTTTAAATCTTTGGTATAGGCCAGGCCCATCATCTTCCATCGTGTAAGCGCTTCGGGTATGGTAAACTTTACAATTACGTTGCCCAGCGAATCGGTTTCCAGTTGAGGATAGAAAAATGCTGTTTCGTTAAAGTTTGTGCGTGCCGACACCTGCGACAGATCGGGTTTGCTTTTGGTCGTTGAAGTTTCGGTTTTTTGCGTTTCAGTCTTCGTTACCTTCATCCCGTCCACCACATAGGAGGAAGCGTCGGCTCTGGCGCCGCGAAAGTTATTCATCTCATTTGGCTTTTTCCCGCTTTCTCCGGGTTTTGCTGTCATGATTTTGTCTTCTGCAATAGCTGTTGGCGCGCTTTCCCTAACCATTCCGTAACCTCCATAATAGCCCTGCATATAATACCCGAACCAGTTCAGTTCGTCGTAGGAGCGGGAGGCAGGATACTCCACAATGGGGTTCCAGTGATTTTCATATAAACTGGAGGTATTGGTGCCGAAAGATAAATAACTATCCCAGGTAAGGTTATAATAATTGCTCCCATACAGGCTAAGGCTCCAGTTGTTGGGCTTAAATGCATCCAGCGATTCGTCGTAGAGCGTGGTCATAAGCTCGGCGGCCTGTGCAGCCCCCTGCTTGTTGCTAATATGTATTCTCCATTCCTCCTTTTGCCCGGGCTCCAGCTTATTGCGGAAGGTTTCAAATTTCAGGTCAAGCTCCTTGTTTGTCCACGGAACGGTTACGGCTGCATCGTGTTCATATACCCTGTTATTTTTCACCCAGGCAAAGTGAACGGCAAAACCTCCGCGGTCCTCCTCTTTTATTGGCAGCTCTAATTTCTTTTGTTCGCCGTTCAGGGTAAGCCACTCGCGCCGAACAGGCTGTCCGGGCTCCCGCACTTCATACATTAAATTTACATCCTTCTCTGCCGACCCTATTAAAAAACTTGCCTTTTCGCCCGGCTCACCGTTGTCCTTTATTACACTGAAAAAGTCAGGCGTGGCGCCCGGCAGTTCCGTGCCTTTGTCTGTATAAAGAGTAAAATACTTAAGGTCTTTCACATCATCGCCGTATTTGTCTTTTGTATGAGCCTCCACTACATAATAACCGGGTTTCCAATCCTGCAGCTTGTCTATGGTCAGCTCCTTATCGCGGTGCGTGTCGAAACCGGCATCAAATACCTGTTCGCCGCGGTCCCACTTATACTTATTATCCTCATCCTTATACACATCGTTGGGGAAATCTTTGTAGAACTCATCCATTGTCATAAGAAATCTGTCGGGTTTATCCCACAGCCTTTTCCTGAATACCTTATCGGGGGCCTTTAGCCTGTATATTTTAATGCTTCCCTGTGCATCCTCTGCCGTTCCGTTGGTATTGGATGTAACTATGGGGAACACCTTCATCTTGTCTTTATTCACCTTTTCAGGTATTCCAATATCAAGGTTAAGGGCATGATAGGCAACCATTACCGAGATTTGCCCGCTGTGTGTTTCTCCGTTGATGTCTGTTATGTCGGCATACACAGTGTAATCATAGGTAGGCGAAGAAGATTTGGGGACGCTGAAATCGGGAATGGCCTTAAAGGTAATTGCATACCCTCCCGTATCGTTTGTGCTGGTAACGCCGTTGGTAATTTCCATTTCGGACGACGAAGGATAATAACCCCACCAGTAGTACCACCAGTAGGGGAACGATGCGTTGCGAACCACACGGTACTTTACGGTGGCCCCGTCAATATTCGCACCTGAATAAGCTTTGGCGGTGCCCATAACCTTTACCGAATCGTTCAGGCGGTATGTTCCTGTTATAGGCGGAAAGAGCGCTTCAAACTTTGGGCGCTTGTACTCCTCTACCGAAACATGAACGCTGCCGTTCGGGTCGGATATGGTCATTTCGCCATTCAGCAAGCCGGTTGGTGCAATAAAGGTTCCGCTGTAACTTCCATAGGCGTTTGTTGTAAGGTCGAGCGAGGATATTTTCTGATAATTTACATCGTAAAAAGTAACGGTAGTTTGGCGATAGGGCAAAATCTCGCTCTTTTTCCCTATGGTGCTTATCATTATGCCCTTAAAATAAATAGTTTGCCCCGGCCTGTAAATGGCCCTGTCAGTGAACAGCGATGTGTGAATTTCCTTGCCCGGCACGTAAGGTTCCTGCCTGTACATATACAGGGAGTTATTTGCAGTCCTGTATTTGTCGGCTCCGTTAATCAGCTCCACGTCGAAGTAAGTAAAATCTTTTTGAGGTTTTACGAAGAAATACCCCTTGTCGTCGCTTACTTTGGTGTCGAGCTTTTTGTACTTGTACCCGCCTCCCGAGTAATCATAATTCGAATACCACAGGTTTACACTCACGTTTTTTACGGGTTGCCCTGTTGTCCGGTCGAGCACAAAAAAGTCGTAGCCTCCGTCTTTGGTTCCTCGGTTGATGAAACTTAAATTGGTTACCCAGGTACCCTGATAGGCCATGCCGTTGGTGTCAAGGGCGAAGTTGGAGCTGTCGCTGATGAGTATTACATAAAATCCCGCCGGCAGGGCCGGTATTTTAAAATCGGTGTAATGGTTCTGGTAGTCGCTGTCGGCAGGCAGGGCAATAGTCCAGGCCTGGGATGGCTGCATCTTCACCAGTTTGTTCATGATCTTATCCTGATCATAGGCACGCTGGTAATCGGCAAAATCCATAGGTATTGCGCGCAGGTATAGCCTGGTGATATTTTTATAGGTAAGGTATCCGCGAAAGGGTTTGCCTATAGGGTTCGCCTTTTCCACGGTAAAAGAAATGTTTTTCTGCCTTATGGAAGCCTCCAGGGCCACGCACTCCTCTGCTCCGTACGAATCCGGGTAACGGGCAATAACTGTCTTACACAGTTCCATGGCCTTTTTGGCGTACCATTCATTTACGTCGCTTTTGCGGCCGTCGTACGTTCCGGCCTTTTCGTTATAAAAAACGGCTACAAAATAGCTTACCAGTGCCGATGAAGGATATTTTATGAATTTCGACTCAAGGTTAAGCAGCGCCTGCAGGTACAGGGAGTCGTTGATTCCTGTGGTTGCATGTTCGCGCACAAAACTTAGTCTTTTCAGGTCGTCATCTATCAGCGCGTCCGGATTCTTGTCGCCTGTATGAAAAGCAAGCAGGCTTTGCAATATGCGTACTGCATAAAATTTAGTGCTTAGGGTATCGTTGGTGGTTATGTTTAGTTTGCTGAAATCGGTGTACGGCTTAAAGTAATCTTCGCTGTTCAATTCGAATTTATATGCCGGGCGCACCACATCCGGTTCCTCGCTCATCATAAACCGCAGGGCGCGGTGTGCCACAAAATCGAACAGGGTGGGCCGCAGCTTACGCCCCTCCTCCGAGCTCTCGCTTATCACATCGTCGTAAATGTTTACGGGGGTGTGCTGCATTTTCAAAGAATCTTTAAGGGCAAGCAAATGCTGCTTCAGTATCTGATTGAAGAGTGTGGTAAGATCCCAGGTTGATATATCGTCCATTTTCACATTCACCACCTCCGTACGTCCGGCAAATTTCCATCGGTTTTGCTGATAGTACTGCTCATATATCTCGGCAAGCATGGAATGAAGAATAGGGGTGAGCGGATAGCTTGATGACTTAATCTCATCATTCATCTGATAAATAGAATGGTACACATCGTTCTCCTCAAACTGCTGCACAAGTCGCAGCCTGTACATCAGCGCCTTTACTATCTGTGCAGCATTGCCGTCCGCTTTGGCTTTCAGATAGATGATGCTGTCTTCCGCCAGTGCCGACCTCGACAGTCCCAAATTTATGAGCGAATCAACCTCATTCCATTCCTTGTCGTATGGCTCGCCTTTTACTGAACGCGAAGTGCCGGAGCCTTTCTTACCTATGTTGCGGCGCTGCCCTGTGGCCCCTGTAGAACACAAGAGGCCTATACATGCTAAAACAATCAGTTTCTTCATGCTGATAATGGATTTAAATTTAATAACGCATTTAGTAACATAGTTATTATAGGCGGCAAGCTACATTTTTTAATATGATTAAATGATGAAGATTTGCCTTCGCGGAAATGTTTTTTGTGCCGTTTCATCTTTTACACCCTGCCCCCGTCTGCCCGGGAATTTACGTATGAGCATCGTTTTTGTTAAGTTTGCTGCTCTATTCACAGACAGCAAGCGCAATGGGCAAATACCGGCTTATATTATCTATGGTCATACTCTGTATGCTATCTTCTTGCAACACGTATGAACTTATGCGCTATCAGAACAATGGGGTGGATAAAGTGGAAAACGCCGAAAAACATAAAATATACATCTGCGACGATAAAAAAGTATATAAGGTTCTGAAGCCATCCATAACCACATCAGGCTTGTCGGGCAATATAGAGCCGGTACCCGATCCGAAAGAAGCCCAGGAAATAAAAAGCCCCTCGCCCGCCCAACTGAAGAAACACAGGCGCGACCTCGACATTTTAACCAAAAAGTCCCTGCCGGACAGCGCCGCAAAAATAGAACTGAAAAAAAACGAAATAACAGGCTACAACCTGGTGGTTTCGCATTCCAAAATAAATTGGAAAAAGGTGGGCGAAGTGATAGAGGCCGTGCTTGGCATTGCCGTATGTCTTGCACTAATAGGGGCGCTCATATACTGGCTTACCTTTATATGACAAACCGCCCCTCAAAACCTTATTATTAACTTATAGTTTGATTACTTTTGTGCTCCATTCCATAAGCGACATAGTCATGGCAGGTATTTATAAAGATAAAATAATAATTTCCAATTCAAGAAATGGACGAAATTAAATTTGGCACCGACGGCTGGCGGGCTATCATTGCAAAAGAATATACCGTAGAAAATGCT
>JABEUT010000147.1 GCA_013044305.1 Bacteroidia bacterium | reverse complement strand
TTTCAAAGGCGGCAATCTGGGCGAAGCAGTCAGGGCTTCTATTTCCTATCCCTTTTATCTGAAGCCCGTTATCGTTGACGGCAAAATGCTTTTCGACGGGGGCCTGTACAATAATTTTCCGGCAGACTTAATGCAGCAGGAGTTTCACCCCGACATAGTGCTGGGCAGCAATGTGGCAAGCAAACTGGAACCACCTTCGGAAGACAACATCCTGTCGCAGATAAGGAATATGCTGATGACACCTACACAATTCAAACTGGAAGGGAATGGAGCCATTATAGTGCCCGATGTGGAGGCAGGAGTGCTTACCGCCAACCACCCAAAGGCACTTATAGACAGCGGTTACTCGGCAACCATGCGGCAAATGCCCGAAATCCTGAAACTGGTTTCGCGGCGCATCGATTCGGCACAACTGAACTCACGCAGGAAAATGTTTCTTGTAAAACAGCAGCCGCTCGTTTTCGGCTCTGTTACCACCACCGGTTTAAATAAAGCCCGGGACAGATATATTAAAAGCATCCTGAAAGGACATAAATCCCTGCTCACCCTGAATGAAATGGAAAGGAACTATTATAAGGTGGCAACAGACTACGATATTCGAAGCATATATCCCGTAGCCAGTCATCTCGATTCACTGGGGCATTATACCCTGAACGCCGATGTTCGGAACGAAAAGCCTTTTTCTGCAAGCTTCGGCGGTGTAATTTCCAACCGCCCCATAAGCACAGGTTATGTGGGCGTGCAATACCACCACACCGGAGTGGAGAATATAGATCTTACAGGAAACTCTTACTTCGGTGAACTATACACCTCGGGGCTTGTATCGGCAAAGATCTCGCTCGCCTCACCGTTTCCCATTTACATAGAGCCCGCCCTGGTTTACAACAGGTGGAACTATTTTACCAGCAGCACCGAATTTTTTCAGGATGTGATACCTCCCTACCTTGTGCAGGAAGACGAATATGGGAAATTTGATATAGGAATTCCGGTAGGTATGGAGGCCAAAATGACCTTTGGCGCAAGCAGCAGCAACTACATAAACAGCTATTACCCCAATGTAACCTTTAAACCCACCGACACCGCCGACCAAACCAAGTTCGAAGCTACAGCATTTTATATACGCTACGAACTGAATACGCTGAACAGAAAAGAATATGCCAGCGCCGGCACCAGAATCTTCTTTCAGGCTCAAAACATACAGGGCTGGGAAGATTACCTGCCCGGCACCCAGGAAGTGAACAGGCTGCCCGGCAGCAACTACCATCAGATGGAGCAGCTGAAGCTTTCCATTGATAACTATTATAAGCAACGGGGTTTGATACGCCTCGGTATTTTTGCCGAAGGTGTGTACACCTATTCCCTGCTGCCCGCCGGCAGAACCCCGCTTGAAACCTATTTCACCAATTATAACGCCACGGTGCTTATGGCTCCGGCCTTTCAGCCCACTCCCGAAAGCCAGGTGTTGTTCCTGCCCGACTACAGAGCCTATAATTATGCAGCCGGCGGACCCAAGCTTATCATCAGCTTCAAACCCAATATCGACCTGCGCTTCGAAGGCTACATCTTCCTGCCTTATCAGGCTATAGATAAAACCACAAACAACGGAGTGGCATACGGCACACCCCTTGCCAACAGGTATTATGTGGGCGCGGCTTCGGTGGTTTACAACTCGCCCATTGGTCCAATTAGCTTAAGCCTCAATTATTTTGAAAACAGCAACCCGGTTAATAATTTTAGCATACTGTTCCACATAGGCTTTATCATCTTCAATGAAAAATCGTTGTAACACTGCAGGGTATTGCGCCTCCCGCAAACCGGTATGGTTATTTAGTGCGATATTAGCCCCTCGTTCATGTAATTAAAATATGAGTAAAGTCTTTAAATCGCACATAGCCCTGCTGCTGGTAAACCTTATTTACGGAGCCAATTTCAGTATTGTAAAGGAGGTGGTGCCATCTTCCATACAATCGTTTGCCCTTGTAGTGTTAAGGGCTGGCAGCGCGGCATTGCTCTTCTGGCTTACGAGCGTGTTCCTGCCCAAAGAAAAAGTTGCAAGAAAAGATTTTTACCTGCTGCTCCTGTTGGGTGTGTGCGGCGTAGCGGTAAACCAATTACTTTTTATCAGGGGGCTTGAATTGAGCAAACCGATAGACGCCTCCATCATTATGATATTTAACCCCATTATCGTACTTATCCTCGAAATAATTTTTTTGAAAGAGAAGGTGTCGCTTATTCGCAGCATAGGAATAATTACGGGCGTGGCGGGCGCATCCATGCTTTTGCTATTTAAGGGCGGAGTTGCCCTTAGCGGGCCTGTGGTGTCGTACGGCAACCTGCTAATATTCATCAACTGCATATCCTGGGGGTTTTTTCTGGTACTCGTTAAGCCCCTTATGCTGAAATACCGTACCGTTACCATTATGAAATGGGTTTTCTGCTTCGGGTTCATTTACGTGCTGCCCTTCGGGTATCCGCAGTTACAGGGGTTCAGCCCGGCAAGCTTAAGCGTTGGCGGCTGGGCGTGCATCGTTTACATACTTGCGGCAAGCACCTATATAGCTTATTTCCTGAATACCTATGCCCTTGCCGAACTTACCCCTTCGGTGGCAAGCGTGTATATTTATATGCAGCCTGTAATTGCCACCATTATTGCCATTGCCCTGAAACAGGATAAACCCGATGCCATGAAATTCTTTTCTGCCGCCCTTGTAGTGCTCGGTATTTACCTTGCCGGCGACAGGAGGCAGAAAAAGAAGAACCTGCAAGCCGAAAGCGGGTGAAAAGAAACAAATCTTTGCCGATACAATAAAAAGGGAGGCACTTGTGCCTCCCTTCAATTAAGTGTGGTTCCTTAATTACTTGCGGCAACCGCAGGTCTTGGACTTGCAGTTTTCCGGCGAGCAATTTTTTTCACCACAATTGCATTTTTTAGAGCAAGTCTTCTCACACTTGCTCCCTTTGGCGCAGCAACTTTCGTGCTTCACACCGTTTCCGGCAATGGCAGCAGCAGCGATAAGCAAGGCTGCGCCAGCCGTTAAAATCTTACGTTTCATAATCTCTTAAATATTAAAAATTGAAATACCGTGAATTACTTCCAGGGCGCTCTGAAAACCAAGATTAATTCTTTTCCGATGTTTCTTAATATCCTCATCCGCCTCCCGGCGAACTCCGGTTATTTATAACAGAACTTCTCTAAAATGGTTTTAGAATTGCCCTTCCATTTCAAGACAAAGTATATTCAGGCGGGTGCCAGCAGCTTTTGTAAAATCCGGAAATGAGGTGGTTCCCGTTAGCCGGAATAGATTGATTTTCCATTTGCGCACAATGAGGTGCATTTACTCCATGCTCTATTACATAACCGGTACAGCAGGAGTATTGCCCCATGGGATTATTCATCATACCTGTGCAGCAATTGCCTGAACGGGCTTTATGCTCCCTTTTTGCAGTTTTATGGCAGCAAGACATCGTGCATTTTTGTTCATGAGGAATGAATGCAGTTAAAGCAGGTTGCATCACCAAAAAGGAGAAATAGAACAATAGTATGGATGCCGCAATTTTCATAATGCAAATATAGTAAAGATTTATGGTTTTGCCAAATTAACCTCGAGTTTTACCGATGGCTATTGGAATAACGCTATGTATTGTGAATAAAATCAGGAAGGTTTGATAGTAAGGACGACATTATGGTAGTAATAATTAAAGTTCAAAGCAGTCCTGTAAGGACGACATTATGGTAGTAATAAGT
>JABEUT010000146.1 GCA_013044305.1 Bacteroidia bacterium | reverse complement strand
TACCATGATAAGAGGCAGCAGGAATAGCTGTATCACATTGCTTATAAAAAGCCAGAGGACGAAAGCCGGATAGGGATCAAAACGAAGCGATGGCGGGGCAATGGCGTTCCATAGCAGCCAGCAGGCTGTCCAGGTGAATATGATAAGGAAGAACCCGAAGCTGCCTACACGCATAGTGGTCCACAGTGCAAGTTTGTCTAGCCCTGTCAGCCTGCTTTTGTGTTCAATGTTCACGTTGCGTATCCTGCCAGTCATCTTTCTAAGTTCAGCCAAGGATTTATTTTTCTTTTCTTCCATTTTTAAGGGTTTAAAATTGTTGCCCGTTTTATATGTAATTTAAGGATAATTAATGGCGATTCTGCAAGGACAAAAATACAAAATAGCTTATCGTTGCTGATAAAGCACTAATTCATAGATGCTGATGATTGTTCAGGCGTTTTTTTTAATCGAGATTTAATAAATGGTTAATTAAGCGGAACTGGAAAATTAAGTAATTTTACCGTTAATTAATTCACCTTCCTATGAGAGACAAACTTTTTGTGCTGCTGCTCTGCATGATACCTGCTGCCAGGCTGCGCGCACAGCATTTTATGACCGGTTTGAGTTTAGGGCCCGTGGTGAGCGACGTACAGGGAACTGATACCCGCGATTACGATAACGACTTTGCCAAGCTCGGTTATACGGGCGGCCTCTTTGTGAACCGTACCTTCGGGCGGAACGATATTCTTCAGCTTGAAATTAATTATATCCAAAAAGGGGCGGAACAAACCCCTGATTCCACCAACAACGGTTTTTTCAAACTTGTTTTGAATTATGTGGAAGTGCCGCTCGTATGGCGTCACAGAATTCGGGTGAACATGAACAGGAAGTTTTACAACAACTTTGAGTGGGAGCTCGGCGCATCGGGCGGATACCTGTTCAGTTTCAGCCAGAATGTAAGCGGATATAACCTGCCTCTGGACAGGAGCAGCCTCAATTCTGTAGACGTAAGCGCCATTTTCGGCATAAACTATCTTATTTCCCGCAACTGGTATTTTGGCGTTCGATATACAAACTCTGTAATTCCGGTTCTTAAGCGCAACGCCATACCGGCGCAGGTGCTATCCTCATATCCGCTTACTTTTAATAACGGCAATAACCGAGTTCTGGAGTTTTGTCTGCGGTATGTGTTTGGCGGAGGCAGAGGAGAAAATTACTAAACTCTTTTTGCAGAAAAGCCGGAGGCCGAACCGGTCGTTAAAATATAAAGGTTCAAACTCTGTTAGCCTTCACAATTATTACAAGAGGGGCTAATAATATGATTTGCCGGCGGTGAATGTGTTTTGTAATTAAAAAGGTGTATTTTTGTACCGTAATCCTTCCTAAATCAATTCAGTATGAAAAAAATACTAATGCTTTCGGCATTGTTAGCGCCTGCCTTTACCTGTCTTGCACAAAATATACACCGCGCAGCGGCAGCCGACAAATCGGTAACCGGAATGACCAGCGGCGGCGGAAGCAAGGGATACGGCCTTGCCTACCAGTACACGCCTCAAAACGGCCAGGACAGCATACTGTTCAATTTTAACGGCAGAAACGGCAAGAGTCTGTTCCTCGGTAACCCGACCGGAAATGTGATACAGGCAAGCAATGGTATATTCTACGGCATGGCACCCTATGGAGGCATCTATAATTTAGGTGGAATCTTTATATACAACCCCCTTACCGGGAAGGATACCATCGTCTTAAACTTTGATTATATAGACGGGGAACTGCCCAACGGCTCGCTTATGCAAGCATCCAACGGCAAGCTTTACGGGCTGACCTCTTATGGTGGCATTTATGGTTACGGCGTATTGTTCAGCATTGATCCCAATACATTCATACCGACTGTATTGGTTAATTTTAGGAGCACTACCGAAGCCAACCCCATGGGCTCATTGATACAGGCAAGCGACGGCTACCTGTATGGTTTGAGCTCTAACGGCGGAAGCTCAAATAATGGAACGCTGTTCCGCTTCAATACGGCTACCAACAAGGATTCCATACTTCTAAGTTTCAGCGGCGGTGGTAAGGAAGCCAACCCTAATGGTTCACTGATACAGGCATCCAACGGACTCCTGTACGGCATGTCGGAGTTTGGCGGCAGCATAGGTTACGGAACAATATTCAGCTACAATACTTCCACCTTCAAGGACAGCGTGCTGGTTAACTTCAGCGGCTCCGGCGCAAATCCCGGAGCCAACCCAATGGGTTCGCTGGTGCAGGCTTCCAACGGCCTTATTTACGGAATGACCGGCAACGGCGGGCCAAGCGATCAGGGCGTGCTCTTTCAGTTTAACACGGCAACCGGAAAAGATTCGGTGCTGTTGAATTTTAACGGAACCAATGGCGCAGGACCGGACGGCACCCTCATGCAGGACCCTGTGAACGGACTCCTTTATGGCATGACCCAGTTCGGAGGCAATACAGGAGGCTGCATATTCAGCTATAATACTGTCACATACAAAGACAGCGTGCTAATGAATTTCGGAGGAAACAACGGCGATCAGCCCTATGCCGACCTGCTGAAAGGCAAGGACAGCCTCCTTTACGGAATGACAGCTTACGGCGGGTTAGGCGGTAACGGCGTTTTGTTCCGCATCAACCCGGTAACTTTAAAAGACAGCGTGCTTATTAATTTCGTAACAGGCGGAGGTCCGGTGCAGAACAATCTGGTACAGGCACAAAACGGACAGATTTATGGAATGACCTATTCAGGAGGAACATCCGATAACGGCACCATTGTCCGGTACAATCCTTCCACGGGAAAAGATTCAGTGATATTTAACTTTAGCGATATAGACGGCGCGCTGCCGAACGGAGCACTGATACAGGAAAGCAACGGACTACTCTACGGGCTTACTTCGGCAGGAGGAACAAACGAAAACGGAGTGTTGTTCAGTTTCGACCCGGCAACGAATAAAGACAGCGTGCTGGTAAAATTCAACAACCTGCTCGGAACAATGCCCAACGGCTCACTGGTACAGGCATCCGACGGTAATCTTTACGGGCTTACTTCAGCGGAAGGAAAATTTTTGCACGGCACCCTGTTCCGCTTTAACCCCGCCACAGGAAAGGATACCGTATTGTACAATTTTACCGGAGTTACAGGCGGTGCGGCGCCATCAAGTACTCTTGTACAGGCTGCCGACGGCTGGCTATACGGTACCACCCAATATGGCGGCGCCAATCTTTCGGGACTGCTGTTCAGGTTCAATCCTGTTACCTACCAGTACAGCGTGCTATACAGCTTCAACAACGCTGTGGCATCGAACCCGCAGGGAAATGTACTGGTGGATACCGCCAGCCATCTGGTTTACTGCACCGGCGACAGCGGCGGCGCTAATAATTACGGCTGCCTGTTCAGCTACAACATGAACACCCATGTGGCTACCGACCTCATCAGCTTTAACATATCAGACGGGGCATTCCCCACGGGGATACTCCTTTGGGATACCGCCGCCAATTACATTTACAGCACAACATATCAGGGAGGCGCATACAATTACGGCGTATTATACAGGTACAACATCACCACGGGAATGGATACCATACTCCTGAATTTTAATGATTCTATTGGTGCCAATCCCTGCGGTATAATGCTGAACGGCAACGGTCCCCAGTCTGTAAACGAGGTGCCTGCCCCTAAAAACCTGATAGTGGTATACCCCAACCCATGCAGGAATTTAGCCACGGTGCTGTTCGGCAGCCAGGGAACTCACTATATTGAACTGGACGACATTGGTGGCAGGCAGGTAGAAATGCTTAAGGCTTCCGGAATGCAATATACCCTGTCGCGCAACGGGCTTGCATCGGGTATGTACTTCCTTAGGTTTTATGATAATGGCATGCGTTACCTTTCTACATCCAAACTAATTGTTCAGTAAACGAGAAAGAACTGCCGGATGGCAGACAGAATTTGAAACTTAAAAGCCTTTGTGGGAATACCTTTCAAATATCTTCTGCCGTCATTATGCTTAATTCTAACCCTGCCTGAAGCTATTCTTGGTCAGCAACGCGAAATAGATTCGCTGAACAGGTATCTGAAGAATGCCCCGGCCGATAGCAATCGCGCGGGCGCGCTTAATTTTTTAAGCTACCTCTGCGAGAATACAGGCAGCTACGAACGCTCCGATTCTCTGGCGCGTGAGGCATTAAAACTTTCACTGAACATTGGCTACCGAAAAGGCATCGCCATAGCCTACACAAATATGGCAAGCTATTGCGATGATAAGAATGATTTGAACAATGCACTACAGTACTATCAGAAGGCATTGAGTATCAAGCAGCGCATAGGTGACAAACGGGGGATGGCAAATACCCTTAATGGCATTGGTTTGATTTATGAGAAGAAGGCGGATTACTTTCAAGCCATGGGTTATTATTTCGAGGCGCTTAAAATTTGCCGTGAAGCCGGCGATTCATCACGAAGTGCCAACGCATTGAGCAATATCGGCAATGTGTACCAGAAGCAAAGCGAATTTCCCAAGGCTCTGCAAAGCGAATTTGCGGCGCTTCGCATCCGCGAGCAGTTAGGCGACACCAACGGTATGGCTACCTCCTTTGAAGTGATAGGCAACTGTTACAGCAACATGAAAAACTATGCGCGCGCCGATGATTATTATAACCGGTCGCTCCGCATAAAACAAAGGGAAGGTGATTTACCCGAGGTTGCATCCCTGTCGCTGAACATAGGGCTGGTTTATGAATCGCTGGGCAGTCAGGCCAAAGCCCTTGAACTGTATAACCGTGCGCTGGATATTTACCAGAAAACAGGCGATAGTCTTGGAACAGCCCTGTGTTTTAATCATATTGGCGAGAACTATCATAAGCAACGGCAATACGACATGGCGCTCGATTATTGCACACGCGGGCTAAATCTTTTCAAAAGGATAGGATATATGCAGGGAATCGCTTCATCCTATCAGGATATCGGGGCATGTTATGCCTTTCAGAAAAAATACAAGCTGACCGAAGACTTTGAAAACAAAGCCATTGCGGTGGCAGGCGGCATTGGTGTCCTGCAGGTAATACTTACGGCAAACTATGTGCTAAGCAATATGTACGATTCGGCCGGACAGCCTCAAAAATCTCTTGATTTCTATAAAAAATATATCGTTTTCCGCGACAGTGTATATAATACGGCGAACACCAACAAGTCCGTGCAGGCCGAAATGAGTTTTGAATTTGACAGAAAACTGGATAAGGAGAAATTTGAGGAGGATAAAAGAAGCGCCCTTGCCGAGCAGCAGAAAAAGCGGGATCTTATCATCCGGTATTCCTTACTCGGTGGATTTGTTCTCGTGCTCGCCCTTGCTTTTTTAATTTTTAACGGCTATCGTGATAAAGCCAATGCGAACAAATTAATAACCTCGCAGAAGGTGCTGGTGGAACAGAAAAATAAGGATATACTAAGTTCCATAACGTATGCCAAACACCTGCAGGATGCCATGCTGCCACCTTTGAGCGAAGTAAAAGAGCGCTTTCCCGAATCATTTATACTCCATAAACCTAAGGATATTGTGGCCGGCGATTTTTACTGGTTATGGAGTGAACGGACGTCCCGGCACGACTCGCAGGGAGGAACCGCAGAACAGACAGTTTTGATAGCCGCAGCAGATTGCACAGGGCATGGCGTGCCCGGTGCAATGGTAAGTGTGGTTTGTTCCAATGCCCTGGACAGGGCAGTAAAGGAATTTCACATTACAGACCCCGGGAAAATACTCGATAAAGTGCGCGAACTGGTTGTGGAGACATTTGAAAAAAGCAAAAGCGAAGTGAAGGACGGCATGGACATTTCCCTGGTTTCGGTTACACGCCGCGCCGGTGCAGAAGACAGTGTTCAAATAAAATGGGCAGGGGCTTACAATCCGTTGTGGTATTACAAACCCGGCAGGGGACAAAATGAAAAGGGCGAGTTGGTAGAGGTGGCGCCCGACAAGCAACCCATAGGTAAAACATATAATCCCAAACCCTTTACCACGCAAACCATCAATCTTGAATCAAGTGGGCCGGAATGGGGCAAATATTGCGGAATACTTTATCTATTTACCGATGGTTATGCCGATCAATTTGGCGGCCCCTTGGGTAAAAAGCTGAAATATAAACCTATGCAGGAACTGGTGCTTGCCAATGCTCATAAGCCTTTGGAAGAGCAGGGTAAAATACTGAACGAAACCCTGGAGGCGTGGAAAGGTACACTGGATCAGGTGGACGATATTCTTATTCTTGGAATTAAGGTGTAACTTGAGCAAGTTCTTTCACAAATGTTTCCACCTTTTGTTTAACCGCATCGCGAACATTGCGTATGCTTAACATTCTTTCAGCTTCGCTGCCCTCAAACTTCGATGGGTCGGGAAATGACCAGTTGATTTTTTTCTTCTGCGAGGGGAAAAAGGGACATTTGCCGGCGCTCCCCTCATCACAAACGGTTATCACGTAATCAAACCGCTTACCTTGTTTAAAGAATTCAAAAACATCCTTGGTTTTATGGCCTGAAATATCTATGCCCGCTTCACGCATAGCCTTTACCACAAATGGATTCAGGATACCGGGTTCCAGCCCTGCGCTTTCGGCTTCAAACCTGTCGCCTGCTAAATTGTTCAGAAAGGCTTCGGCCATTTGGCTGCGTGCGGAGTTATGTATACACACAAAGAGAACCCTTGTTTTACTCATGTATTAGTTTTTCAGCTTTGGCATTAATGTACTTTGATTTGAAATACAGGGCTACTTTTACCAGCAGGATCAAAGCCGGAACTTCCACCAGCGGCCCTATTACCCCGGCGAAAGCCTGCGCCGAATTTATTCCGAAAACCCCTACGGACACTGCAATTGCAAGCTCAAAATTATTTCCGGCGGCAGTGAATGAAATTGCTGCGGTCTTTGCATAATCAAGCTTTTGTTTTTTACCGATATAGAAACTCAAAAGGAACATGATTGCAAAGTAAATGACCAGCGGAATGGCTATCCGTACCACATCAAGCGGAATGGTTACTATCATATCGCCCTTTAAGCCGAACATGACAAGAACCGTGAACAAAAGCGCAATAAGCGTAAGCGGACTGATGAAGGGAATAAATTTCCGTTCATACCAGTCCCTGCCTTTCATTTTTATCAGGATAAGCCGCGTGAGGAGCCCCGCAAGGAAAGGCAGTCCGAGGTAAACAAACACACTTGACGCGATTTGTGCCACCGTTATACTTACAACAGTTCCTTTTAAGCCAAAAACGGGAGGGAGCAGGGTGATAAAGACATAAGCGTATAAACTATAAAACAATACCTGAAAAATACTGTTGAGCGCCACCAGCCCCGCGGCATAAACCCGATCGCCGTCGGCCAGATCGTTCCATACCACTACCATTGCAATGCAACGTGCAAGCCCGATTAATATAAGGCCACTCATATATTCCGGCTTGTCGTGCAGGAAAACAAGTGCAAGGATGAACATCAGAATTGGGCCTATAATCCAGTTTAAAAGAAGTGAAGCCGAAATGATTTTAAGATCTTTGAAGGTTTCACCAAGCCTCTCATACGGAACCTTGGCAAGCGGCGGATACATCATCAGAATTAATCCGATGGCTATGGGAATGTTGGTGGTTCCTTCCGAAAATGAGTTGATGAAATTGGCCGATGAAGGTATAAAATGCCCTATGGCAATTCCGGTAGCCATTGCAAGGAATATCCACAGGGTAAGGAACCTGTCAAGTGTTTTCAGCCTCTTTGGTTTTCCTTCTAACATTCCTATTGTTTTATCAGATCACGTGAAACTGTCTATAGTCGCAAAGGCCTCCGGTGCCACGGCATGGTTGCCCATTCCGTTTTTCAAATGTCCACATCATATTG
>JABEUT010000017.1 GCA_013044305.1 Bacteroidia bacterium | reverse complement strand
TAGGCGGGGCTATTAATGTTATACCCCTTCGGGGTTAAAAATGATTTTGATTAAGTTGTTTAAAAAGCGCCTGGCTTCAGTAGAAGTCCTGTTTTTTCGTCCAGCCCGAACATCAGGTTCATATTCTGTACAGCCTGCCCGGAGGCCCCTTTCAGCAGGTTGTCGATGGCGCTTATTATAATCAGGTTATTGCCTGTCTTTTGTATTTGCAGAAAACAGTTGTTGGTGTTTTGCACCTGCTTTACATCCACATCAAAAGGCGCAAGATGTACAAAAGGGTGGGTCTTGTAAAATTCCCTGTAAAGTTCCAATGCCTGCTTTTCGCTTAATGTTGATTCGAGGTAAATGGTTGCAAGTATGCCGCGCGTAAAAGCGCCGCGGTAGGGTACTAAATTTATTTCATGCGCCGTTCGCTTACCGGAAGCCTGCGCCAGCGACTCGTTAATTTCCTTCAGGTGGCGGTGTTCGAAGATGTGGTAGGTGCTTAAGTTATTGTTCCGCCACGAAAAATGAGTGGTATTGCTTAAGGAGCGCCCTGCACCAGTGGAGCCCGTAGTGGCAGAAACATGCACATCAGAGTTTATTTTGGCTTGGGCGGCCAGAGGGAGCAGTCCAAGTTCGATGCAGGTTGCAAAGCAGCCGGGGTTGGCGATATTTTCCGACTTTTTTATGGTGTCGCGGTTCAGTTCCGGCAGTCCGTACGCAAACTTTCTTTTTCCGATGGTGTTTGTCTCCTTGTGCCTGAAATCCTGGCTAAGGTCTATAATCCGGCTATTGGCCGAAAGTTGCCGGTCATTGGCGCTAAGCCATTTTTTTGATTCGCCCGAACCGAGGCATAAAAAGAGCACATCAATATCTTTCTCTATTCCATGGCTGAACTTTAGGTCAGTCAAACCAAGGCAATCGGTATGAACAGTATGAATGGGTTTGCCTGCCTGGCTTTCGCTGTGTGCAAAAACCACTTCCGCCTGCGGATGGAGCAGAAGCAGCCTTAGCATTTCGCCGCCTGTGTATCCGGCGCTGCCTATTATTCCGGCTTTAATCTTTAGTGGCCCTGGCTTTGTGCCCATATATTATTTTGCTTTATAATCATAATTGAAGTTATGATTATCTATTTTCTTGCTGTTTCTTTCTTTTAGAAAAATAAGTTCATTTATTTTTTAACGATTACATCTCCCCCGCTTATCCAAATACGCTGAAGTATCCGCCTAAACCGTATCAGACTTTTGCCTTATTCACCTGATAGTAAATGGCTGTCTGGTTCCCGAATATCTTAGTGAATCCTTTCACATCTTCGCCCGTCCAGGCGCTGTTTTCCTCTCCGTACTTTCCGAACTTAGCCGACATCAGGTCATGCTTCGACTCTATTCCTTCTATAATATAACGGAAGGGCTCCAGCGAGATAAAAACTTTGCCGCCTACAAAGGTTTGCGTACTTTCCATGAAAGCTTCGATGTTGCGCATTACCGGATCGAGGTACTGTCCTTCGTGCAGCCAGTTTCCGTACCAGGCTGCCAGGTTGTCTTTCCAGTAAATCTGCCATTTTGTGAGCACGTGTTTTTCAATGGCATGATGCGCTTTTATGATCAGCATGGGTGCCGCGGCTTCAAACCCTACCCTGCCCTTTATCCCAATTATGGTATCGCCAACATGTATATCCCTGCCTATGCCGAAAGGGGCTGCAATGGCATTCAAATGCACTATTGCATCTACGGGATGCGGGAACTTTTTGCCGTTTATGGCCGACAGTTGTCCCTTTTCAAAAGCAAGTGTAAGGCGGTGCTTTGCGTTGCCTTTAGTTATTTTTGTGGGCCAGGCTTCTTCGGGCAGAGGCAGGTTGGAAGTGAGGGTTTCCTTGCCTCCTACCGATGTTCCCCATATACCTTTGTTTATGCTGTATTTGGCCTTTTCGAAATCCATTCTTACGCCACGCTTTTTAAGGTAATCTATCTCCTCCTGCCTCGATAATTTCAGGTCACGTATGGGGGTTATAACAGTAACGCCTGACAGCATAATATTAAATACCATATCGAACCGTACCTGGTCGTTGCCGGCTCCGGTGCTTCCATGGGCAATGTAAGCCGCGCCAATTGATTTGGCATATTCAGCGGTTGCCACGGCCTGCATCACCCTTTCGGCGCTTACCGAAAGCGGATAGGTATTGTTCTTCAGTACATTTCCGAAAACAAGGTATTTTAATATCTTTTCATAGTAATCCCGTGTAACGTCAACACACTTGAACGATGCCGCTCCGAGAGCCTTAGCGTGTTGCTGCAGCCGCTTCACATCGGCGTCCGAAAAGCCTCCGGTGTTGATGGTTAGCGCATGAACCTCGTGCCCCTGCTCTTTCAGATATACAGCGCAGAATGAAGTATCCAACCCTCCGCTGAATGCGAGTACCGCCTTTTTATTCTTATTCATATTCAAAGCCTGAAATTAATGCTTGTCAGTAACTTGTTTTTCCTTAACTGCGTTGCCGAGGAATTTTATCCTTTTTATATTGAGCAGCCTTTGCAGGGGAATTATTTTCTTCACAAAATCGAAGCGGGGCTTAGCGCCGTTATCCTTTTTTTCGGCAGGATCGTAAAGCATAGCGGTGCAAAGACAGTTCTTTCTTTCCTTGCTCATCAATATTTCGTAATTCACGCAGCTCCTGCATCCTGCCCAAAAGGCTTCGTCGGCTGTAAGCTCCGAATAGGTAACCGGCTCGTAGCCCAGCCCCGAATTTATTTTCATAACAGCCAGCCCTGTGGTAAGGCCGAATATTTTGGCATCGGGGTATTTCTGCCTCGACAGGTCAAATATTTTACCCTTTATTAATTTTGCCAGCCCGCTTTTCCTGAATTCCGGCGACACTATCAGCCCTGAATTGGCAACATATTTGCCGTGGCTCCAGGATTCAATGTAGCAAAAACCGGCCCATTTTCCGTCGTGTGTGGTTGCAATCACGGCCTTGCCCTCCCGTATCTTAAGCATTACATAATCAGGCGATCTTTTGGCAATACCCGTTCCCCTCGCTCTGGCAGACGACTCCATCTCGGCGCATATTATTTCGGCAAAACGGATATGGCGTTCGCCGGCTACTTCCACTATAAATTTTTCAGCCATCAGGCACCTATCAAATTACGCTTTTATAATCTTTTTTGGCAATTGATAATTTCCAGTCGCAAAGATGAATAAAATATGAATTGAATTCATGTTATTTTTTATAGATATAAATCGGGTAGAATTAAACTTTACTTTTGCCCAAACCATTTGCATGTTTCAGAAGGGAGATAAAAAGGTTATCGGGGCATGGGCCATGTACGACTGGGCCAACTCGGTGTACCATCTTGTTATTACGTCTACCATATTCCCCATATATTATTCCTCGCTTTTCCCTTCATCGGCCACGGTTTCGTTTTGCGGTTTTTCTTTTCTTCCGCTTGCCCTTTACAACTATGCCCTTGCTTTTGCCTTTCTGGTTATAGCAAGTGTATCGCCTCTGCTATCGGGCATTGCAGACTATACAGGAAATAAAAAGGCTTTCATGCGTTTTTTCTGTTACATGGGTGCCCTGGCCTGCAGTTTCATGTTCTTTTTCACTGCCGCCAACCTGTGGCTGGGCATTGCGCTCATCATTACCGCCTGCATAGGATATGCGGGAAGTATTGTATTTTATAATGCCTACCTGCCGGAGATAGTAAAACGCGAAGACCAGAACAAAGTGAGCGCGAAAGGCTTTTCATATGGATATACGGGAAGTTCCATTTTACTCATCATCAATCTTGTAATGGTGATGAAGCCCGATCTGATTGGCCTCGCAGGCGAGGGCGCTAAAAGCTTTGCCACCCGCCTGTCGTTCCTTACCGTAGGTTTGTGGTGGATTGGTTTTGCCCAGTACACCTTCCGTTACCTGCCCGCCAACCCTTTCGGACAGCCCAGGCGCAACGAAGGCAGGAACATTTGGAAAGGGTATCAGGAATTGCGCAAGGTATGGAACATACTGAAAGAGACAAAGCGATTGAGGCGGTTTTTGATGGCGTTCTTTGTTTACAATACCGGTGTGCGCACCATTATGCTTGTGGCAAACCAGTTCGGATCGGACACACTCAAACTAAAAGCGGATAACCTTATTCTTACCATACTTATCATTCAGTTTGTGGCGGTGGGAGGCGCCTATCTGTTTTCGTACATTGCCAAAAAGAAAGGCGACATTTTTATGCTTAAAGCCGCAACGGTAATCTGGGTAACGGTGTGTGTGGGCGCCTACTATACCTACTCCGCCTACCAGTTTTATGCTCTTGCCTTCGTGGTAGGGCTTGTTATGGGCGGAATACAGGCTTTGTCGCGATCGGCTTACTCCAAGATGCTGCCTGAAACGGAGGACCATGCATCTTTTTTCAGTTTTTATGATGTGTGCGAAAATATAGGCAGCGTACTCGGCCTCTTCCTCTATGGCTGGGTGTATGCGGTAACACACGATATGCGCAACTCCATCGTCTTTCTGCTGGTGGTGTTTTTAATGGGTTTCATCCTCCTGTACAGAGTACCGCGTGTTAAGCGGGTAATTGAATAAACTCCATCGTTATTTAACGAGAGAGGGGGCGCCGTTTTCCGAATAAAACAGTTAAATCTTTATTGCTTCTAAGGCTCCTTTAAATGCCCTTACGGAATTATCAATATCCTTATTGGTATGTGCCGATGAAACAAAGCCCACCTCATATCCCGAAGGACCAAGGTAAACGCCTCTTTCGAGCAATGCTGCATGCAATAGTTTGAACTTTAACATGCTGTTCGGATCTATTTCGGAGGATGAAGATATTTTTTTCCTCCCCGTAAATGCTATCCAGAAAATGGAGCCGATACGGAATACCGTACCTGCATTTCCCAGAAGAGGAATGATTCCATCTGTAAGCCTTTTAGCTTTCTTCTCCAGATTTTCATAAAAACCGGGTTTGAGGCATTCGGTAAGCTGGGCAATGCCGGCAGCCATAGCCACAGGGTTGCCCGAGAGCGTTCCCGCCTGATACACGTCGCCGTCGGGCGCAATATGTTTCATTACTTCGGCGCGCGCGCCATAGGCGCCCACAGGCAATCCCCCTCCTATAATTTTACCGTAGGTTATTATGTCGGGCTGCAGGTTGTAATAGCCCGCCGCTCCTGTAAACCCGATACGGAAGCCGGAAATAACCTCGTCGAATATCAGCATGGCGCCGTATGAAGCGCACAGGTCGTGCAGGTATTCGAGAAAGTCGCGGCTTTGCAATAGCAGTCCGTTGTTTGCCGGAACAGGTTCTATGATTGCACAGGCTATGTCTTTTTTATACTTCTGAAACGCCTGCTTCAGTGCGGCTTTATCATTCAGGGGCAGCACCAGGGTTTCCTTTGCAACGGCTTCGGGTATTCCTGCCGACGAGGATATGCCTAACGTAACCAAACCGCTGCCGCCCTTTACCAGCAAACCATCGGAATGCCCGTGGTAGCAACCCTCAAACTTGATAATCTTGGTTCGCCCGGTATAGCCTCTTGCGAGCCGGATGGCGGACATAACAGCCTCTGTGCCCGAGCTCACAAAGCGTATCCTGTCTATGTACCGGTTGTTCTTTAATATGAGTGAGGCCAGCTCGTTTTCGAGCCTTGTGGGCGCACCAAAAGATGAGCCTTTTGCCGCTGTACCTGTTATACTTTTGACTATGGCAGGGTGGGCATGGCCTGTAATGAGCGGCCCCCAGGAGCCACAGTAGTCAATGAATTTGTTGCCATCGGCATCCCATATATGCGCTCCCCTGCCCTTCTCAATAAACAAGGGCACCCCGCCTACCGACTTAAAAGCCCTGACAGGAGAATTTACTCCTCCCGGAAAATATGATTTGGCTTTGAGAAACAGTTTTTCCGATTTAATTCTTTTCAGCATAAAACATGGTGCATTAAATAAACAAGCCTAATCTGTAAATTCACTGCCGGCAGCTGCCAACTTATTTCTAATTTAGCAACCCAAAAATACAAATAAACATGACTGCAATAAAGTATTCTGCAAGCTTCTCCGCCGTTGAACATCTGGCGGCGATAGCCACCACAAAGAGCGATTTTACGAAACTCGGATTATCCAGGGAGGAGCTTGGCTATTTAAAAGGACAAATACAGAAGGACGAGCATTTTGTAACAATAAACCAGTACAAAAGAACGGTTATAGTGTACATAGCCGAGAAAAAGGATGAACGCTTTCTT
Organism: Bacteroidia bacterium; assembly: GCA_013044305.1. Taxonomy (GTDB): domain Bacteria; phylum Bacteroidota; class Bacteroidia; order JABEUT01; family JABEUT01; genus JABEUT01. Next base: position 7,601 of record JABEUT010000017.1, on the reverse strand, counting down.
GCCATTGAGGCGCTCCGGCGCGCCGGCAATAAAGTATGCGGAGTGTTCAACGGCATCAAAGCAGGCTCGGTTACCATTGTCGATCTGGCAGGGAATGCAGAAGATACCATAGCCTTCGCCGAGGGCATGGCTCTGGGCAACTACCAGTTTCTGTCCCACAGAACACAGGATACAAAGAAGGTAAAGCATTCGCTTGCCACTATAAATATCCAAAGCAGGAAGGTGGACCGGGCACAAATTCAGCGGCTTCAGATAATTGTGGACGCAACCCTTAAAGCGCGCGACCTGGTGAACGAACCGGTGAACTACTTGAATGCAGTGCAAATAGCGGCTGAATTCCAAAAGATGGGAAGGGAAGCGGGCTTTAAGGTTGATGTACTGAATAAAACCAAAATAGAATCGCTGAAAATGGGCGGCCTGCTTGCAGTGAACCGCGGCAGCATGGACCCGCCTACTTTTACCATAATGGAATGGAAGCCGGGCAACGCGAAGAATAAAAAGCCTTATATACTTGTAGGCAAAGGCGTGGTATATGATACGGGCGGAGTAAGCCTGAAACCTACCGCCAACTCAATGGACAGTATGAAATGCGACATGGCAGGAGCCGCCGCAGTGGGCTGCACCATGTATGCCATAGCACGCGCCAAGCTGCCCGTTCATGTAATAAGCCTTGTTCCGGCAACCGACAACCGCCCGGGTATGAATGCCTATGTGCCGGGCGATATCATTACCATGCACAATGGCATGACCGTGGAGATGCTGAACGCCGACGCCGAAGGCAGAATGATACTTGCCGACGCCTTGAGCTATGCCCAAAAATACAACCCTGAACTTGCCATAGAACTATCCACCCTTACAGGTGCGGCAGCCGCTGCCATCGGTAAATACGGCATTGTGGCCATGGGTACGGCGGATAAAAAGATGAACGACACCCTTACGGACAGCGGAAACAACGTATTTGAACGTATTGCACAATTCCCGTTCTGGGATGAATACGCCGACCTCCTGAAATCGGATATTGCGGATTTGAAGAACATAGGCGGCTCGGTGGCAGGGGCTATAACGGCGGGCAAATTTTTACAAAAATTTACCAAATACCCCTACATACACCTCGACATTGCAGGGCCGGCTTTTATCGACAGCGCATACGATTATAAGCCCAAAGGCGGTACAGGCGTAGGGGTTAGGCTGCTTTTTGACTTTTTCAGCCATGTAATGTAACTGATGAAGGACATTAAACTAACGCAGTACAGCCACGGCGCAGGCTGCGGATGTAAAATATCACCGGCGGTACTCGATACCATACTGCATTCGGTCGGCCCTGCCAGAAAGTTCCGCAAGCTTATTGTAGGAAACGAAAGTAAGGACGATGCCGCCGTTTATGATATTGGCAATGGCAAGGGGCTGATAAGCACAACCGATTTTTTTATGCCTATCGTGGACGACCCTTTCCAGTTCGGCAGGATAGCTTCCGCCAATGCCATCAGCGATGTGTATGCCATGGGCGGCACACCGGTAATGGCGATAGCCATACTCGGCTGGCCTGTTAACAAGCTTCCCGCCCAAACCGCAGCCATGGTGCTTAACGGCGCAAGAGAAGTGTGCGGCTCCATTAACATACCCCTGGCGGGAGGACACAGCATAGACAGCCCGGAACCCATATTCGGGCTGGCGGTAAACGGCCTGATCAGCCTGAAAAATTTGAAACGGAACAATACCGCAGGAAAAGGAAACCTGTTATACCTGACAAAACCGCTTGGAGTAGGAATACTAACCACAGCCGAAAAAAAAGGCATATTGAAAAAGGTGCATAAGGGGCTTGCCGAACACTCCATGACACAACTTAATTCTATTGGCGAAAACCTGGCGCGGGTGGCGGGCGTAACGGCCATGACAGATGTTACGGGTTTTGGGCTGCTCGGGCACCTTGCCGAAATGTGCGAAGGGAGCAGATTAAGCGCAACTCTTGATTTTTCCAAAATACCACAGCTAAGCAGCCTGAAAACGTATATTGATCAGGAAGCGATACCCGGAGGAACCGTTCGCAACTGGAACAGCTATGGCAGCAAAATCGGTCCGCTTACATTGCTTCAACGCAATATACTATGTGACCCGCAAACCAGCGGCGGACTAATCGTAGCCGTCGAACCACAAGCGCGGACGGAAGTAGAAAAACTCCTGAAAAAAAACGGGCTGGCCGAACGAACCCAACCCATAGGGGTATTGAATAATCAGGACAAAGGCAGACCCGTAATTAACATTGCTTAGCATACCCACACCGGCTTATCTGAATAAACTCCGCATACCAACGGGCTACGTCAGTGCATGGCATAGATTGAATGGGGATTGAAATACTTTGATATAAGGAAAGAGAGGGATGACACAAGCATAAGGGGAACAAGCAGGTGGTAACCGCCCGTAACTTCCGCAATAAGGAAAATGGCGGTAAGCGGCGTATGCATTACGCCTGCCATAACCCCGGCCATAGCAACTGCAATAAAATTAGGCTCGAAAAGAAAACTTACGCCCGCAAGTTTAAGCATGTAAATAAAAAAGAAGCCCATCATGGCCCCCATAAACAATGAAGGGGCAAAAAAGCCGCCGTTACCGCCCGAACTTATGGTTAACTGCGAGGCGACAACCTTAACCAGCAGAATGGCAATGGTAAACAGCATAAGCGCAAACACATTGTCGTGAAACCTGAATAGCAGACTGCCTTCAAATATCCTGTTATACTCGGTATTAAGCAGCATTTGCACCGTGCGGTAACCCTCTCCGTACAATGGAGGCAGGAGCAACACGAGCAAGCCCAGAATAATGCCGCCAACAACCGCCTTGGGATATGGTTTGGTTAACCTTTTCAGCAGCCCTTCGGAGTAAGCGATGCCTTTCATTATGTAAATGGAATAAAATCCGGTAAAAATGCTTAGCAGGATATAAAAGGGCACAGCCCTCACATCCCATCCCTGTGTGAAGATGTAGAATATCTGCCCATGCTCGCCAGGGGTAACCTGCGCCACCACCGAGGCGATTGCCGATGAGATGAGCAAGGGCACAAAGTTCACGGTAGAAAACTCGCCCAGCAGTACCTCTATGGCAAAGAGGACGCCGGCTATGGGTGCGCCGAATATGGCCGAAATGCCGGCCGCGGCTCCGCTGGCAAGCAGCAGGGTGCGGTCTTTGTAATCGAGGTTATAGAACCTTGCCACATTTGAACCGAGCGCCGAACCCGTTACCACAATGGGCGCCTCGAGCCCCATGCTTCCGCCAAAACCTATGGTGAGCGAGGAGGTGATAAGATGCGAATACATCTTGTCCTTTTCCATAAAGCTTGACTTTTTATAGATATTGTCCACCACGTTGCTTATACCCCTGCCCAATTTTCCATTTTGGAAGATCTGGGTATATGCCGTGGCAAGCACAATTCCTATCACCGGAAAAAAGAGGAGAAGGAAGTTCGCTTTGGGTTCAAAGACATGAAGAAAAACTTCGAGGTAATGTGTGGTTAGCTTTAGCGCCACAGATGCCAGACCGGCAAGCAAACCGACAATAGCGCAGAGAAGAAGAAAGAAATTCCGTGGACTTAGATAAAGGCGCCAGCCGGCAATCTTATGCAGAATATTCTCCAGTTTCATACGGTAAAAGTACTAAAATTATAAAGCCGGGGCTTAGAAGGTAGCTTAGTGGTTATCCTTGATAATTTCAGGAGGGAGGCGCATAATAATGAATGCCGCTTTGCATCTTCCCCTGCTATGGTAAAACCTGCCTTCTGCCACAGGCAAGGCTATTCCCTGCACTGGCAACCGGGTGAAAAGTATATTTTGGCATGAGGAAGGTATGACTTAATTACTGCCTGCTCCTCATCATTGATGGATACATCGCGCAGATCAAGCATCCGCAAATTGGTCAGTTTTTCCAGGTCAAGGGGGAAGTCTCCAATATTATCATCCCATAGATCAAGGTATTGAAGTTCTTTCAGGTTGCCTATTTCAGGGGGAAGCGAATTGAGCGGATTTTTGTTCATCATGAAATACTTCAGGTGCTCCAGATTGCCTATTTCAGGCGGCAGGGTGTCTATGTCGTTACGCGACAGGATAAGAGTTTGCAGTTGTTTCAGTTCTCCAATCCACGATGACACCGATTTCAGATGATCCTTGCTTAGGTCGAGGTATTGCAGGTTGACGAACTTGCGTATGTCATCGGGCATGGCATGGTATTTTTGATGATGGATAACCAGTTTCAGCACCTTATCGGGAGTGCTGTCGGCTTTGGCCAGCGATACGAAGCCCTTCATGGTATCGAGGGCCAGGGAGTCGAGCAGCTGCGCCCGGCAGGGCGACGGAAGGGAAAAAGCGAAATATAATGCCGCGAGGTAAAGCTTGCAAGGCCTGAACAGAATAAGATTAGAAAAGGCGGCTTTAAAATATCGCATCTATTTGCAGGAGCTAATGTTATTTTACGGGTTCGGTGAAGACGCCCATAGCGCAGAATTTTTCTATTCTTTTTTGAGTCCTTTTCTCCGGCTCCGTCTTGTTGAGTTTTTCCAATTGCTTCAAAATTTCATCTTTCACATTCTGAAACGTTTCTTTGGCGTTTACGTGCGCGCCACCGAGGGGTTCCTTTATAATGCCGTCAATGAGTTTGTTGTTCAGCATATCCGAAGCGGTAAGCTTAAGCGCTTCCGCCGCTTTTTCCTTGTATTCCCAGCTTCTCCATAGTATAGAGGAGCACGATTCGGGAGAGATTACCGAGTACCAGGTGTTTTCAAGCATGAATACCTTATCGCCTATGGCTATGCCCAAGGCTCCTCCGGAGGCTCCTTCGCCGATAATGATGCAGATAACGGGCACTTTGAGCTTTGCCATTTCAAAAAGGTTTCTGGCAATGGCTTCGGCCTGTCCGCGTTCTTCCGCTTCCAGGCCCGGATAGGCGCCGGGGGTATCAATCAGGGTGATAATCGGGATATTGAATTTTTCGGCGAGTTTCATCAGCCGCAGCGCTTTACGGTATCCTTCGGGGTTTGGCATGCCGAAGTTGCGGTATTGGCGCATTTTGGTGGTGCTGCCCTTCTGCTGTCCTATGAACATGGCGCTTTGCCCGTCAATTCTGCCCAGGCCGCCTATCATTGCCTTGTCGTCGTTTACATTACGGTCGCCGTGAAGCTCAATGAATTCTCCTCCGGTTAAATAGTCAATATAATCAAGGGCATAAGGCCGGTCTGGGTGCCTCGACAGTTGTACGCGCTGCCAGGGTGAAAGGTTTGCGGCAATGGTTTTGCGGGCATCCATAATCTTGTCTTCCAGCTCCTTTATGGTGGCGGTCATATCTATTTTGCTCTTTTCTCCTACCTGTTTCACTTTCTCAAGTTGCTCGGTAAGTTCTTCTACGGGCTTTTCAAAATCGAGATAGTTCATTTGGAATGGATGTTATAGAAATGCGAATTTACGAATTTTACGGCTGAAACCGGTCGGTTATTATTCCGTTCGTTACTTGCGTTTGGGGTTTTCCGGGCAAAGATTCCGCGTGTGCTATAAATAAAGGCATTACCTATTTCATGAGGGTGAGGACGATATCCCTGTCCTTGTCGAGCTGACTTTTAAGCTCTTCGAGGTTGTCGAATTTTTCCTCATCCCTTATCTTACTTATAAACTCAACCGTAAGCAGCTTATTGTAAATATCGGAATTAAAACCGAAGATATGCACTTCCATGCTCCTGCCCTTATCTTTTATGGTGGGGTTGGTTCCTATGTTCATCATGCCTTTATATGCAGCTTTTTCGAAGTAAACTCTAACGGCATACACACCGTCGGCAGGTATTAGTTTTTTATATCCGCTGTACGGCGTTTTGCCTTCTGTATCCGCCACTTCAAGGTTGGCGGTAGGGTAACCCAGTGTGGCGCCTATCTGCATACCGCGTACCACCTTTGCAGTAAGGCTGTAGTTATATCCCAGATAGCTGTTTGCCGTTTGCATTTCGCCCGTGGATACGGCCTGTCGTATTTTGGTTGAACTTATGGTAACGCCGTTCAGCCGCAAGGGTTCTATTTCCTCCACTCCGAAACCCATTAGCCGTCCCCAGTATTTCAGGTCTTCGGTGCTTCCTTCGCGGTTTTTGCCGAAGCGGTGGTCGTGCCCTGATAAAACGGTATGTACATGGAGTCTCTCAACCAACAGATCATTGATGTATGCCGATGCGGAAAGCGCGGCAAGTTCTTTGGTAAAGGGATGAATGATAAGGTTCTGCACGCCTGCCTGCTCCAGCAGCCTTGCCTTTTCAGCCGGCGTTGAAAGCAAATGAAGTACCTCCGTGTTGCCGTAAATCACAAGGCGGGGGTGGGGTTCAAAGGTGAGCAGCACACTTTGTCCGCCGCACTCCTGCGCCATGCTGTTCATACTTGCCAATATCCTTTTATGCCCGAGGTGAACACCATCAAAAGTACCCTGGGTGAATATTGATTTTTTAACGCCCGCAAAGGCGAATTCTTCTATTGAATTATAAATGTTCACGATGCAGAATAAAAGGCAGCAAATATAAAGCGATAATGGGTACAAATGATACCCCTCATGAACAGGTGACGCTAACCGGTGGGCGAGGCGGCAATTTTAACCGTTCAGTGACTGTGCCCGCGGTGGCGGGCGGATAAGGGGCTTCCCATAATGTCGCTTATGACCATATCCACTCCTACGGTAGCCTTTTCTTTAATAAACCTGAATGGGTTTTTCCGGTTCATAAAAACGTCCATATTTTTTTCCTCATCGGGTGCAACGTAGTACACTGTACAGTTTTTGTTTACGTTATGAATAAGTCCTGCAGCCGGCTGTACCAGCAGAGATGTGCCTACTATTACCAGATAATCGGCGTGGGAAATCAGTTCAGTAGCCTTGTTTATCAGGCTGTGGTCGAGCGCTTCGCCGAACCACACTACGTTTGGCCTTAGCTGACTGCCTTTTTCACAGGTGTCGCCTATTTCTACATCCTTATCGTAGGGGTAAAGGGTGGAGTGGTCAAAGCACTTGAGCTGGTCAATCCTTCCATGCAGGTGTATCACGTTGTGTGCGCCGCCTTGTTCATGCAGGGTATCAATGTTCTGTGTTATTACGGAAACCTCTGTATGTTTGTCTTCCTGCAACAAGCCTATACTGCGGTGTGCCTTGTTGGGCAGGGCGTTCATCATTTCCCGTCTTCTCTTATTATAAAACTCAAGTACCCTTTGGGGATTATCCATCCATCCTTCGATGGAGGCCACCTCCTCCACCCTATATTCGTGCCACAGGCCATTGTGCCCCCTGAAGGTATGCAGGCCGCTTTCTTCGGAAATTCCGGAGCCGGTGAAGAAAACAATTTTCGTTTTTTTTGTTTTCATCTTTACAGGCGTATTCTGTTCCTGCTTATAAACCGTCTCCGCGATAATTCTTCAAACAGGTTCATCCCGTCCCATATATAATTAAAGGAGAGCGCTTCGCCTACCGGCACTATCCTGTCGATACGTTTGCCATACAGGGCACGGTTCAGGTCAGCAAGTTCCTTATCATTCAGCCCGAACCAGGTAAGAGTTTGCACCTTGCCGGTAACCATTTCTTTCAGTTGCGCAAAGCTGCCC
>JABEUT010000145.1 GCA_013044305.1 Bacteroidia bacterium | reverse complement strand
GATATACTCGCTCACATAACAAAGCTAATATTTTAGAGCCGAAGCAGAGCTTCGGGGAACTAACCCCAAGAGATTAGAACTCAAATTAACCATACATCAACCTATAAATAAACCGTTTACGGACATCCCCCTCTTCTCAAACTGCAGGGAGGAGTTGAAACAATTGGCCCGGTGCGCCGATTTTGGCCAGCATGGCTGTAAAATGGTTCAAAAGTTATTTCATTTGTGTACATGCCATTTTTGTTAACTTTGTGCTATGGCAGGTCGTTCTATCGTGCCGGCTTTATAAGCCGGTAAGGAAAGTCCGGACAACACAGAGCATCCCGCCCCCGGAATACGGGGGATACCCTGCGGTAAACGCAAGGTAATGGATAGTGTCGCAGAAAATAACCGTCTGCCGAAAGGCGGATAAGGGTGAAAACGCGAGTTAAGAGCTCACGTTCCGGCAGGGCAACCTGCAGGAAGGATAAACCCCGGGAGTTGCAAGACCAAATATGCCGTGGCTTGAGGGTGGCTCGCCCGATCACGGTGGGTAGGTTGCATCAGATAAATGATAGGATCCTATTTTGCAGCAATGCAGAATAGCCAGACAGAATCCGGCTTACAGACCTGCCATTTTTATATTCCGATGTCAGTCCCTGTTTAAATATAACGGTGAAACGGAGCACCGTCTGGTCATTGAGGCGGGCTCATGGTTTAACTCTTATATTTGCCATTAAAAAAATAATGGACGGCAATATTCTGTATTCATCGGAGGCGCCCACGCCGGTAGGTTTATATCCGCATGCTCGAAGGGCGGGAAACTTTTTATTCCTGTCGGGCATAGGGCCGCGCAGTAAAGATTCAAAAGATATTCCGGGAGTAAGCCTCGACAGCAAAGGCAATATAACCGCCTATGATATTGAAGTACAGTGCCGGTCGGTGTTCAGGAACATAAAAATAATACTTGACGAAGCCGGATCGGGGTGGAATAAAATAATAGATGTTACGGTGTTCCTTACTAATATGAAAGATGACTTTCAGAAATTCAACCGCATATATGCCGAATACTTTAAAGACAACCAACCCTGCCGCACTACCGTAGAGGTGCGTTCGCTGCCTACCCCCATAGCCGTTGAATTAAAGGTAATAGCAACCATTGATGGGTAGAATGGCGCATACTTTCCCCTGTTGCAAAAAACTTCTGTCATGGAGGGCAGTCGCAGGAACCGTTCCGCTTATCCTCCTGTTACTCCATGCTGACATTTCTCCTGCACAAAGCAATACGGCTGACTCCCTGCTCCGGCTTCTGAAAACCATGCCCGACGACAAGGCAAAAGTAAATACACTGAACCGCCTTAGCGATGAACTTGAAACATTGGGCAATTACGACAGTTCTTTGAGTTGCGCCAACCGCGCGGATGAGCTGGCAGAAGAAACCGGATATACCCGCGGGCAGGCCGATGCCTTGAGAAATATAGGCATCATTTACGACGACAAAGGTGACTACCCGCAGGCGCTCGCCTCACATCTCAAAGCGCTTAAAATGAACGAAAGTCTGAACGACCTGAACGGCGAGGCACATAACTACCAGAATATAGGCAACACCTATCTATTGCAGGAAAATTACGCCAAAGCCCTCGAAAACGAATTAACAGCACTTGCAAGATTTGAGGAAACGCATAATGACAGGGGCAGGGCATCGGTGCTAAGCAACATAGGAAGCCTGTATTATAACAGCCAAAATTTGACAAAAGCGCTGGAGTATATGCTCAAAGCCCTGCCTGTGCTGCAAAAATTAGGAGACAAAAACGGAATAGCAGCCACAATGGGCAATATAGGACTTACTTATATGCAAAAAGCCGATTTTGCCAAGGGACTGGATTATACCTTAAAGGCACTCGCCATAAATCAGGAAACAGTCAACAGCAACGCCATTGCCGAGAATTACTCAAATATCGGCCTTATTTATGATGGCCTGAATCATGACGCCCTGGCAGTAGACTATAATAACATGGCATTGCAGCTTTACCGCGGTCTGGGCGATAAAAACGGCATGGCCAACACTTATGGCAACCTGGGAATTGTTGAAAGAAAACTTAAGAACTTTAACAAATCGGAACTGTTTCTTGATTCAGCCCTTACCCTGGCAAAAAACATAGGCGACAATCAGCTTATACAGTATGCCTACGAGGAATTATGCACGCTGGACAGCGCCAAAAACGATTTCAGAACCGCGCTGCTGGACTTTTAAAATGCTATTAACTACTGCGACAGTGTAATAAATGAGAACAACACCAAAAAAATACTGCAATCGGAAATGAACTTTGAGTTTCAGCACAGGCAGGATTCCATTTCGGCACAGCAGGAAAAAAAAGATGTACTCGCCGAGCAGGATAAAAAACGGCAGGAAATTATACGCGATTTTTTCATAGCCGGATTCGTGCTTGCAGCGGCGCTCGCATTTTTCATTTTCAGGAGCTACCGCCAAAAGCAAAGAGACAACGACACTATAACCATGCAGAAAGCGGAGGTGGAACAGCAGAAGCAAATAGTGGAAGAAAAGAACAAGAACATTGTGGATTCCATGAACTATGCCAAACGGATACAGACAGCCCTGCTCAAGGACGAGGAGAGAATAAGCATGCACCTGCCCGACCATTTCATCCTGTTCAAGCCAAAAGACATTGTAAGCGGTGACTTTTACTGGGCGCACGAAAAAGACAATTACCTCTTTTTTGCAGCCGCCGATTGTACCGGTCATGGTGTGCCCGGCGCATTTATGAGCATGCTCGGCGTTTCATTCCTCAACGAAATCATTTCGGGCGCAAGCCTGCTTAACCCGGCACAAATACTCGACAAGTTAAGGGAACGCGTGCTTAAAGAACTTGGGCAGGGTGAAGAGCATGAGAACAAGGACGGAATGGATATATCACTGCTCCGCATGAACCTTAAAACAAGAGAGATAGAATGGAGCGGAGCCAACAACCCATTATATATAATCTGCCGCACTCAGCGCAATGTGCTGGATATTATTGAACCCGATAAGCAGCCCATAGGCTATTTTCCTGTAATGAAACCCTTTACCAATCATTCGGTAAAAGCTGAAACGAACAGTGTATGCTACCTTTTTACAGACGGTTTTGCCGACCAGTTCGGCGGAGCCAAAGGCAAAAAATTCAAATATGCACAGTTGCAGGAGAAACTGCTTGGAGTTTGCGTAAAACCCCTCGCTGAACAGAAAAAAATACTGAACGATACCTTTGAGGCATGGAAGGGAGGCATTGAACAGGTGGATGATGTGCTAATTATCGGAATAACAGTATAACTGCAATGATTAATCAAATTAGCGATGATGTATAAAAACAGGTGTAAATCAATCAGCATTATTATAGCTTTCATTATGAATTTTTGTTCTGTGGCAAGCCACGCACAGCACGACAGTTCGGCGCACAGCACTAGCGCATATATCACTGCCGCCGCAGGTATTGGCATTTCTCCAAGGACATTATTCCTGCCTTCGGGCAACAGCACATGGAACGATTATGTGATGCCGGGCTACAGTTTCTCCTGCTCGGGCGGAATACCTGTGTTGCACCTGCACAAGGTTACATTCGGAATACTCGCCCTTTTCGGCTATTACAGCAATTGGTTCAATATGGATAAGTACATGAATTGCCTGACCTCAACCGATCCGAATAAAAGCACCTATTCCAAATCGCAGAGCGGGGCATATACGCAGTATTCCGTACTGGGAGGCGCCTATGCCACCTGCATAATTGGTAAAACAACATTCGAACTTAGTGTAATGGGGGGGCTGGCGGCCGATATACTGCCCAACGCTTCCTATTTCGAAACCTATGCACCGCCGGTTCATTACAGCATACTCATTACGCAAACCTTTTCTGCGAAGGCGGGCGCCGGGTTAGATGCAGGAGTTCAGGTGAACTACCCGCTCGGAAAAAGCATGTCGGCAACATTCGGATGCCATTACCTGATGAGCTCATGCAATTATACCAACACTATGTATGAAAGCAACAATCCTAATGGCTTTACATCTGCCCCCCTGACAGCCTACCTGCAAATGATAAATGCTTTGGCGGGACTAACCTATTCTTTCGGCAAATAACAAAATCATCTGTCTATTTATGAAAACTGAAAAGCTTCGCGCTCTTGCCTGTATTTTATTATCGGGCTTCCTGCCATTCCGCTCTATGGCGCAAGGCGTAAACCCCTCCCTGTTCAATTGCATGCAGTGGCGCATGATAGGACCGTTTCGAGGAGGACGAACGGTGGGCGCCTGCGGAGTAAACACACAACCCAATGTTTTTTATATCGGGGTGAACGATGGCGGGATATGGAAAACAGACGACTACGGCAGAACATGGAACCCTGTTTTTGACGGCGAGCCAACGGGATCAATAGGCGATGTGGCTGTTGCGCAAAGCAACCCTGAAGTGATTTACGCAGGCAGTGGCGAAGGCTTGCAGCGCCCCGACCTGTCGGTAGGCAACGGCATTTACAAATCCGTTGACGGAGGCAAAACATGGAAAAACCTGGGACTGGGCAACGGTATGCAGGTGGGCGGGCTTGCGGTAGATCCAACCAACGAAAACATGGTCTTTGCAGCCATCCTGGGCCACCCTTATGCAGCCAATACAGAAAGGGGTGTTTACCGTACTGTGGACGGAGGCAAATCGTGGTCGAAAGTATTGTATGTTGATGAAAACACCGGAGCCATGCAGGTAACCATCGACCCGGCAAACCCAAATGTGGTTTACGCCGATATGTGGGCCGCAAGAATGGCTCCCTGGGAAAACGGCTACTTCTCAATACCGGGCAATTGCGGCCTCTATAAGTCGACCGATGGAGGAACAACCTGGAAGAAACTGGTGAAAGGCTTGCCATCGGCCAAAGACAGCCTCGGGAGGATAGGATTTTGCATAGCGCCCAACAATACCAGCCGCCTGTATGCCACTGTGGATGCGGAAAAAGATGCAGGAGGCATTTACCGGAGTGATGATGCAGGCGAATCATGGACCAAAATGAACAACGACATGAGGCTATGGGACCGCGGCGACGACTTTGCCGAATTAAAAGCCGACCCAAAAAATGCCGATGTGGTGTATGATGCCAATGTGATGGTTTGGAAATCGGCCGACGGGGGCAAAACCTGGAACGGCTTCAAAGGGGCGCCCGGTGGCGATGATTACCACAGGTTCTGGATGAACCCTGTAAACCCTGATATAATGCTGCTTGCCGGCGACCAGGGGGCAATAGTTACAGTTAATGGCGGTACAACCTGGAGTTCGTGGTACAACCAGCCCACTGCACAACTGTACCACGTAAGCGCCGACAATGCATTTCCGTATAATGTGTATAGCGGGCAGCAGGAAAGCGGCTCGGTTGGCATTGCATCGAGAGGTAACGACGGGGAGATAACCATGCGCGAATGGCATCCCGTAGGCGCCGAGGAATATGGCTATGTGGTTGCCGACCCCAAGGATCCGGATATAATTTACGGAGGTAAAATATCGAAGTATGACAAGCGCACCGGGCAGGTACAGGATATTTCTCCAGACGCGGCACACTCCGGCAAATACCGGTTTATACGTACCGCGCCGATAGTCTTTTCACCTGTTAACGGCAGAACCCTGTTCTTCGCGGGCAATGTGCTGTTCAGAACAGATGACGGAGGTAACTCCTGGCGTGTGCTAAGCCCAGACCTTACTCGCCCTAACTATGATGTGGCGCCATGCATTGGTATTTTCCGTAAAGACTCGCTTAAAGATATGCCAGGGAGGGGAGTGATTTATACCATAGCCCCCTCGCCGGTTGACAGCAACGTGATATGGTGCGGCACCGACGACGGCTACATACAGGTTACGGCTGACGGAGGTAAAAGCTGGGCCAACGTTACCCCTCCGGGCCTAACCTCGTGGAGCAAAATATCGCTCATAGATGCAAGCCATACCGATGCCAACACGGCATACGCTGCAGTTAACGGCATCAGGCTGGATGATATGCAACCGCACATTTATAAAACTACCGACAGGGGCAAAACGTGGAAGGAGATTGTGAACGGGCTGCCTGACCAGCCAATAAATGCGGTGAAGGAAGACCCGCTTAAAAAGGGATTACTTTTTGCCGGCTCGCAAACAAATGTGTCAGTATCATTCGATGACGGTGAACATTGGCAATCGCTCCGATTGAATATGCCTGCCACTTCAATTCGCGATCTGACAATAAAAGACAATGACCTGATAGTGGCAACCCACGGCAGGTCGTTTTGGATACTCGACGATATTACGCCCTTGCGTGAATGCCTGTCTTCCGGCGGAGATAAAACCATGTTATACAAGCCTGAACCCGCTTACCGTGTGCGCTGGGATATGAATACGGACACCCCCTTTCCGGCCGATGAGCCGGCTGGCAAAAATCCGCCCGACGGCGCCATAATAGATTATTACCTGAAGGGCAAGGCGGAAAATGGCATCACCCTTGATAT
>JABEUT010000144.1 GCA_013044305.1 Bacteroidia bacterium | reverse complement strand
GCATAACCACCCAAAGCAGGATATTCAGCGCCACGGGTGCATATACAGGGTTATTCCATATTGCAAGGGCGGCGCCGGTCATATAAAAATGAAAAGGCCCCCAGACGCTGTGGGTGAGCCATACCGGATGCTGGAGCCAGGCCAGCCCCAGCCAAGTTCTGCAGGCCGCATCGGAATCGGCGTTTTGGGCAAGGGGCAGCAGGGCAAATTTTACAATCAGCACGGCGGCGGCCAGTACAAATATCTTTTTATCCTTGACAACCACTACCCTTTTGATTAAATCATTTGATGTTATCGGACCATAAAAATTCGCTCAAAGCCTTACGGATGATTTACGCAAGGCTCCGGCATTGCTTTTATTTTGCCGAAAGCTTGGTGTTGAAGACTCTTTTTCCATCGCGGAAGGTAACTACAAAAGCGTCCTTATAGCCCTCCTTGCGGAGCATTGCCTGGTTATCCACCGCCTCCTTGGTGGAATTATAACAACCCGATGTAAACTTATATATGTTATTGTCCATATACACAGCCACCTGCGGCAGATTGGCAAAGCGGCTATCATGCAGGGATAATGGCGAGGAGGATACCAGAAACTGTACCTTGTAAACCAGCCTGCCGGTTTCAGTATCGCTTTTAATCGTCTCTTTGGCGGCAAGGGCCTGCTTCGGGGCGGCAACAGTATCGTGGCGAGGCTCTCTTACAGGCAGTTGTTTTACCGGCGCCTTTTGCATATCCGCAACCTCCTCCTTCATTCTATTTACTTTTATGCGGTTGCTGTCATCCTTTGCGCTGCGTTTCCTGTCAGGGGTGGCGGCGGTTTGGGCGGTATCCGGGTTGGTCTTTGTCCGGCTTACCTGCGCGGTATCCGGTGTAGCCTTTAAAGGGTTCGTTCCGGCAAGCGAGTCGTTCTCATTCGTTTCCTTCACGTTTGATGCGGTATTGCCGGCCGGCGTCGAAATGGTGTCCGTGTTGTTTTTCAGAACCAGAGGAGACAAGTTGAAGGCGCCCGGATCGAAGGCGCTTTTGTCTTTATCGTCTTTATACTGTTCGAATGCGAGAAAAATAGCCTCGGCAATCTGATCTTCGCCCTTCTGTGAACCAATTTTCCTTTCCTCATCGGGGTTGGTAAGGAAGCCTATCTCTGTAAGCAGGCTTGGCATGGCGGTACGCCAAAGCACCAGAAATCCGGCTTGTTTTACGCCGTTATCGGTCCTGTTTATCCTTTTTGAGTATTCGCCCTGGATAAGTGTTGACAGGCTAAGGCTCTCCTGCAGGTAAACATTCTGGTACATGGCAAAAAGCACATTGGCTTCATCGGAGTTGGGGTCGAACCCGTCGTAGGTCTGCTTGTAATTCTTTTCATAGAGGATAGATGCGTTTTCACGCTTCGAAACCTCCAGGTTTCCGTTTGATTTTCCCAATCCCATAACATAGGTGGCAGCGCCCGATGCGTCGGTGTTGCGGTTGGCATTGCAATGTATGCACAGAAACAGGTCGGCATGGTTGCGGTTTGCAATTTCGGCGCGCTCGTTTAGCGGCACAAAAGTATCGGTGGTGCGGGTAAAAACCACCTTCACATCCTTGTCGTTCTGTTCAATGTAGTGGCCAAGCTTAAGTGCAACGGCCAGCGCAACATCTTTTTCCTTGAAGTGCTTGCCGTGGCAGCCCGGGTCTTTTCCGCCATGACCGGCATCAATTACCACAACCCACTGTTTTTTAGGTGCAAAAGGCAGGGCTTTTGAGCTAAAAAATGTTAAACAGGCTGCGAAAACAAGGCAGCCTTCAATCCAATTATGCCGAGAATACATAGTTTTGTAACGTATTAAGCAAAATTACCATAATCCATTGCCTAAATTAACCACATTAAGGGTTTTTTTTCTCTTTCCATTGTTAATAACCTTTGTACCTGCCGGCGGGCAGAGCCTCCTTGTAAAAGACTCAAATTTACATAAAAAAGGCGAAATTTCAAAGGATACCATACATCCTGCCGCTCCAAAGTCGGTGTTGAGCTCAAAGGTGGATTACGACGCCAAAGATTCCATAAGGCTTGATGCGGTAAGCCGCAAACTGTACCTATACGGAAAGGCTTCGGTTAAATACCAGGACCTTACGCTGAATGCGGCCTTTATCACCATATCTATTGACAGCAACATAGCTTACGCCTGCGGCGTGCAGGACAGCGGGCGGCTGACGGGTACGCCGGTGTTCCATCAGGGAGCCGATGTGTTTTACGCAAAAACCATACGCTACAATTTCAAGTCGAAAAAAGGAAGGATCAATCAGATAAAAACCAAAGAGGGCGACGGTTATATCTTTGGCGAAACGGTAAAAAAGGACACCGGCAACGTGTATTACATGAAAGACGGCAAGTACTCCACCTGCTCCATAGGGCTCGACAGCGAGGCGCATTTTTTCATCAGGGCGCTAAGGCTAAAGGTGATTCCGAATAAGGAGGTGGTTACCGGGCCGGCATGGCTGGTGGTGGAAGGGGTGCCAACCCCGCTCGCCATACCTTTCGGTTTTTTCCCCCTGTCCACCGGCAGGCAGTCGGGCATCATCGTGCCTGCCTACGGCGAATCGCAGGAACAGGGTTTCTTTCTGCAAAACGGAGGCTATTATTTCGGCATAAGCGATAAGATGGATATGCAGCTTACGGGCGACATTTATTCTTATGGAAGCTGGGGACTGTCGGATGTGCTCAACTATAACGACAGATACCATTACAACGGAAGTTTGAGCCTGCAATACGCCTTAACCAAACTGCCCATACCGGGCTCTCCGCTGTATTCGTCGCAAGGCAACTACATGGTAACCTGGACGCACACCCAGGACCCCAAAGCCCGCCCCAACAGCTCCTTTTCGGCAAATGTTAATGCCGGCAGTTCCAACTACAATACCTATAACTCAACCGACCCTACAGTGTTTCTTCAGAATACCATGCAAAGCAATATTGCATACACAAAGAATTTTGCGGGTACTCCGTTCCACATGTCCATAAACGCGGAGCAGTCCGAAAATACCATTGCCAAAACGGTGAATCTGTCGCTGCCCGAACTCACCATCAGCGCCGACCGCATCTTTCCGGCCAAGTGGTTTGAGGCGCATCCCGACCTGAACAGCAATAAATGGTATAACACCATCTCCTTTACCATAACCACCAACATACAAAATAACATCAACACTTACGATTCGCTGCTCTTTAAGCCTTATACCCTGCGCCAGATGCAGAACGGCATGAGCACCAGCATACCCATAAGCGCCACCCTGCACATTCTAAAATACATTACACTTACACCGGCCGTGAACATTAACTCGCTCGGTTACATGCAAACCATAAGGCAGAGGTGGGTGGGCACAGCGCCGCAGACCGACACGGTACAGGGATTGAAATTTGCCAATACCTACAACGCCGCAGCCACCCTTACCACCAATGTGTACGGCACATACAGCCTCGGCAACTCAAACGCCGTAATGATAAGGCATGTGCTGATGCCATCGGTCGGCTTTATATATCAACCCAATTACAGCAGCGCGAACTATGGCTTTTACCGCAATGTGCCCGTGGGGCCCGAACAGGTTAGTTCCAGCGCCCTCTACTCTATCTTCCAAAATGGAATTTATGGCGGGCCCGGCATCGGAGGTCAGGGCGCGGTGAACCTTTCCCTCGGCAACAAAACAAGCATGAAGGTAAAAACGCATACCGATGCGGGAATAGTTTACAAAAAGATAAACCTGATCGACCTGTTGTCTGTCAGCACCGCATACAACATGGCTGCCGACAGCTTCAAATGGGCTAACATTCTGATAACGGGCAATACCACACTGTTTAAAAAGCTGAACGTGAATTTCAGCGGAACGGTTGACCCTTACAAGCTGAACGCAGCCCGCACCCGCGACACCAACGAGCTTGTATTGGGCAGCGCCAACAACTTCGGCAGGCTGCTGAACGCCGATTTTTCGCTGGGCACCTCCATTACCCCGTCCACACAGCAGAAACCCGCCTCGCCGTCAGGCGGCACCTCTCCGCCATCAAACACAGGCGGCCTGCAGCTTATGGCGCCCGACCAGTATATGTATTACCAGATGATGATGCCCTACTATTATGCCCCTCTTGAACTGAACTCCTGGTCGCTCACCTTTTTCTACAATCTGGTTTATTCGCAGGTTACTGCGCCCGGGCAGCAGGCGGTAACCCAGTCATTGACCGTGAACGGCAGCGCGCAGGTTACCAGGTACTGGTACGCAAGCATCTTTACGGGTTACGATTTTGTGGGGCACCAGTTTACGGCCACTTCCATATCCTGCCGCAGGGATATGCACTGCTGGGAACTTGAATTTACGACCGTTCCGTTCGGGTTTCACCAAAGTTTCACCCTAAGCATACATGTAAAATCATCGGTGCTGCAGGACCTGAAATTACAGCGCACCCGCGATTGGGAGGATACCCAGATGTACGGGCAGTAAAACAGGCCAACCTTGGTTAAAGGTACTAAAGATTCAGAAAAAAACTGAAACCGGTGAACCGGATAACAAGGGCTTTTACTCCAAAGAGTCGACATACTTTTGGCGAAGGATGGCCTTGAGCCTCTTCTGGCGACGAACCACCGAGGGCTTGTTGTAAACCTTGCGCGCACGCAGTTGCTTTACAACGCCAATGCGGTCAAATTTCTTTTTGAACGACTTGAGAGATTTTTCAAGATTATCTCCTTCTTTGATTTGTACAATAATCATGGTTTAACGTCTGTAATTTTTTTAGGAATGCAAATATAAGGTTATTTTCAATTCAAAAGTTAATTTATACCTCTTGCTTTAGAAACTGTTTAAAATTTATTTAATTTCATTC
>JABEUT010000143.1 GCA_013044305.1 Bacteroidia bacterium | reverse complement strand
CGAATCGTATTTCCGGCGTTGTTTAGTTGTCTGTTTTTCTTCCATAGTTGCTTGCAAATTTATTCAAGTCAACTGTCCGTCAAAATCGACACACCTCACAGATGCCTTTAAACCCGGTGACCTTGATTCCACCCTTGTAATACAGTTGCATGCCAAAGGGAAAGATACAATACTGCACATGGTGCATGCCAATGTTCCGGAACAAGATCACGACGGTGTAACCCAGGGCTGGAAAGACTATTATTGGCTTCCCATGAAGAAATACCTGAAATCGCTAAAAAAGAGCTGATTACTTATTACCGGTACGTAGTACCATTAACCACCGGCGGAGTATTTGCCCAGCCATTCTGAAATGGACATTCCAGATATGTTTGGTCGATATGCACAAATACCCCCTGTTTTAATTTACGGAGAATCCAATCCTTAACCACTTTGGACTGCTTACTTGCTAAAGCTGCGGCCTGAATTTGCTGGTAGTCGTCCTTCAGGTTTGCTTTATGCGGTTTGGTTCTGTCTTTAAGTAGAATGATACGGAAGCCCTGTTTTGCGTCGGGAGATGTATATGATTGCGGCGAAGATATATCACCAACATTCATCCCGTTCAGAGTAAAGGCAAGCGACGGGTCAATTTGCCCGATTTGGTCCATATCCCAGCGGGTTAACCCTGATTGCGGATTGGTGAGAAGCCCGCCGGTATATTTGGTATTCTTATCGTCCGATATTTTTGCTGCGGCCTCCGCAAAGCTGATGGAGTCCCTTCTTATCAGCTTTGTTATACTGTCCAGCTCGGTTGCCGCATGCTGCAAATCTGTTTCGGAGACAACAGGTGTAATAAGTATATGCCTGAAGTCGGCAAGTTCACCGTGCCGGTGAATCATCTGAATGAAGTGGTAGCCGAACTTGGTTTCGAACACATCCGAAATATCGCCGTCGCTAAGGCTGAACAGCACTTTATCGAACTCCGGAAGCATTTCGCCCCTCTTAACATTTTTATATTCACCGCCGTTTTTTGCCGATCCGGGGTCATCGGAATACTCTATTGCAAGAGTAGCCATCGATTCTCCTTTAATTACGCGGCTATGCAGGTCTTCGCACTTATGCTTCGCTATCATCTTCTCCTCGTCGGTAATATCAGGCATTTTTACAATTTCACCTATTTCAACCTGTGCGTTAATAAAGGGAACGCTGTCCTTCGGAATTGATTCAAAATACTTTCTAACCTCTTCCGGCGATACGGTGATATTATCCGTTATCTTCGACTTCATCTGTTGTGCAAGGAGTATGTCCTTTACGTCATTGCGGTATTCGTCCTTGAACTGTTGCACGGTTTTCCCATAAAATGCTTCAAACTTTTCTTTACCTCCCAGTTGTTTCAGGTAGTAATCCATTCTTTTGTTCAGTTCCTGATCTACCTGCGCGTCGCTTACCACAATGGTTGTATCATATTCAGCCTCGGTAAGCAGTAGTTTTTGATACATCAGGTCTTCCAATACCATGCATCGGGTGGCTTTAGATGCCAGGTTTTCGGCAACAAATTCCTGATAGTGCTTTTCTACATCCGATTGCATGATTATTTTGCTGCCTACTACCGCAACCACCTTGTCAATAAGCTGGGGCTGCTGCTGTGCATAGTTCAGGGATACAAAGCATAACATTGAAACGAGAGTTAAAAGAACAGGGCCTTTAATTTCATTTTTTAATTTGGATGGATGGGAAATGCTCACTATTCCGCTTTTCGGTTCTGTCATCGCTATGCTTTTAATTTCATATCAACTATCCCTAAAATTTCCTTCTCAAGGTTAGTTGCATTTTCCTCCATGCGTTTGCTTTCCTCCAATATTTTATTCAGCCATATTCTATCATCAATACCGCCGGAGTTGATACGCACATTCAGATGGGCGCCCATTACCGCCGAACGGGCACATAATGCCCCTACCCCGGCGTCGCTTACCGAATTAGGGTTGCCTCTTTCAGCCATTATCTTTATAAGCTTCAAGGCTTCTAAAGAATGCTGCATTACCGAAAAGGGAATCTCAATCGCTTTTTGAGTAGCTATTTGAACCGCTTCCTTTCGCTGAAGTTTTTCCTGTTCTGTACTTTTCGGAAGTTTAAATGCATTCATTATTCCGTTAAATGCCTCCGTGTCTTCATCCACAAGTTTAACAAGTGCCGCTTTTAACGTCTGTCCCTTTCCGGCAAGTTCAGAAAATTCCGTCAGGCGGTTTTCCCAGCCTTTTTTGGATGCCGAAAGATTGGCAACCATGGCGCCGAGAGCAGCACCGAGGGCTCCCAGATACGCTGCCACCGAACCGCCTCCCGGCGCCGGTGACTCCGAGGCTGTTTTATCTGCAAATTGTGCTATTGTCAGTTTTTCAAGGGCGCCCGGAGCACGCAGGCAATATTCTACAATCCTTTTTGCAGGGTCAAATTTGTTTAATTCATCCAATCCGAGCGATTTTATGGCTATGTGTATGAGCTCGCTTTCAGAAACTCCCGCCGAACAGTTTTGTTTGTTCAGAAAGTATTTGCCCGCCTCCACCAAGGTGTGTAAAGGCACAAGCCCCACCAGTTCGGAACCTGTAACACGCAAGCCTCTTTCATTGGCTTTTTTACTCACCTCCTCAAAGGCAACATGCAAGGGTGTGGTGTTCAAATCGGTAAGATTGATGCTTACCTGCGCCTGCCCGTATTCTTCAATATACCAGCCAATGGCTTTAACGGCTTTCAGTGTACCGGGCTTTTGCACCTGTGCGCCGGCACTATCTGTAATAATCCGGCCTCGTTCCCGTACGTCAAAAGCAACAGCGTTGGCCCTCCTTACAGACCTGGTGTTCAGATTCACATTATAGGCAACCAGAAAATCCCTTACCCCTATTACTGTTCCGCCTGAATGCGCCGGAAAGTCGTTCGGGCCATAATCGGGTTTCCACTCTTTTTGCTTTATTTTTTTAAAGAAGCCTTCGTATTCCCCCTCCCTGATTACGGAAAGATTGCTCCTTTGTTTATCAGGCTGGGCATATTCATAAAGATAAACAGGTATGTTAAGCTCCTTGCCTACCCTGGCTGCAAGGATGTTGGCATATTTTACAGCCTCTTCTATGGTAACGCCCGATAACGGTATAAGCGGGCACACATCGGTAGCGCCCATACGAGGATGCTCTCCTTTGTGTTTACTCATGTCAATAAGTTCGGCGGCTTTTTTTATACTTTCAAATGCCGCCTCTATAACGGCATCCGGAGTTCCCGCAAAAGTTACAACCGTCCGGTTCGTTGCCTTGCCCGGATCAACATTGAGCAGTTTGCAACCTTCAATACTTTCTATCCGGTCGGTTATTTGCTTTATTACAGCCTTGTCCCTGCCTTCGCTGAAATTAGGGACGCACTCAATAAGCTTTTCCATATAGAGGGTATAAAAAACTTGCTAAATCCGCGTTGCGGCAGAAACCTGTGCCGTTATTTCATTAAGCCTGTGGAGCGGCTTCAGGCGTGGCCTGGGGTTCGCCTGCAGAGGTTTGTTCTGCAACTGCGGCGCTTTCTGCGGCGGCGGCTTTTTTAGCTGCAATAGCTGTATGCCTGGCCTCTCTTGCTGCTTTTTCAGCTTCCATACGTTTCTGGCTGGCTTCCCTTGCCGCAATTTCCATTTTTCCCTTTTTACCGGTTAATGCTGATTCCTTTTCTTTAGCCCACTTTTCAAGCTTGGCATCCGATTGCTCCTGTGTAAGCACGCCCTTTCTTACTCCCCGGTTAAGCTGCTTTTTTAATAGCAGACCACGGTGCGATAGTAATGTGCGGCACGAATCTGTAGGCGAGGCGCCTTTTTCGAGCCAGGCAATTGTTTTATCATTATCGAGGGTTACACCTTCATGGTCAAAGCGCGGATTATAGGTTCCAAGCCTTTCTACATATCTTCCGTCGCGGGGCGAGCGGGAGTCTGCTACTACGATATGGTAAAAGGGCTGTTTCTTTTTTCCTTGTCTTTGTAAACGAATCTTTAATGGCATGTCAAACTGTTTTTTTATTTAGGGGTGCAAATATAATGATTAATTGGTAATACTATAACCGCTTGTGCATATTATTTTGAAGTATTAACAGCATACCTGCTGCAGTTATTGGTAATGAGCCCTTTTATTTCGGTTTGCTTTTTTTTTAATTTTACTCATTGTAATTGTCTACACAAATGAAGTGAAGTAATGTTCAGGGCTATCCCGCCATTTCATCTTTTCAGGTGTTAATTTAATTGTTCAAGTAAAACATCAGCTTGTGCTTATCATTTAACAGATATTTAATTAGTTATAGTATATTATGGATTGTTTTACTTAATAAAAGAAACATCTCTGATTAATTTCAGCCCCTTAGTTGTATTTCTGTCTGTCTGATTTTACCCGGATCTATTCCTTTGGCTTTTTAAGCCCAGCCAGCAAAAGGGCTTCTCTGAAACCATCAAAATGCAGGAAGTAGGACATTTTGGAGTACTTACTGTGTTCATCCAAATCAATGAGTCGAGGCACTCTACCTATCTTTTTATAAATCCG
Organism: Bacteroidia bacterium; assembly: GCA_013044305.1. Taxonomy (GTDB): domain Bacteria; phylum Bacteroidota; class Bacteroidia; order JABEUT01; family JABEUT01; genus JABEUT01. The sequence goes on along the minus strand of JABEUT010000143.1, from coordinate 11,373 downwards.
CTTCAGGTCTTCAATTAACTCCTCCCGGTCAATGCTTTTGGTATTTACATTTTCCTTGATACCGGCTTCTTCCAATGCATTTGCCAGGCTGCCGAAGCTGGCGTAATATTTGGTGAGCTTCCATTTCCCATGCTGGTTAATATCCTTTATCTGCGGTACTTTTCCAAGTTCCTCATGCAGTCGCCTTAATTCGTTAAGCAATTCATCTTTACTGACTGCATTCTTTTCCGGATTTTCTGTAAGCCCTGCCTCAAAAAGAGCGCGGTTCAGAGAACGAAAATTACGATTGTAGGCGCCAAGTGAAAACTTGCCGAATTTTTCAAAATCAGCACCTTTGGGCAGCCTGCCAAGCTGCTTAGTTAGCTTCTTGAGGTGCTGCAGCATTTCAGTCTCCTTACTTGTTTTTTCTTGAGTAGTTAATGAACGACTCGATATTTTAAAGCGATATGAATTTCGCTTACCGTTGTTAAACCTGTAATTATCAGGCATTTTTGGAGGTATTAATCTGGTTCGAGCTTTATTATTTAGACTGCTTTACGGCATATCTACTGCAAATTTATGATATAATTTATGTTGCTGCGGTTTTTTTTCCGGATAATAGCATTGGTTGAAAAGTTTAGTAGTATAGTAATTCGTATTTTAGCGCCCTTAATCTCAACCTGTAACACCCAACCCTCAATTAGCTAATACTTGAAAACTGCATATCTGACAAACGGAGTACGTACACCTGTTGGTAATTTTGGCGGAGCACTGTCCTCTGTAAGAGCGGATGATCTTGCGGCATTAGTTATAAGAAAACTCTTAGAAAGGAATACTGCCATTGATCCGGCGGAAGTAGATGATGTAATATTGGGCTGTGCCAACCAATCGGGCGAAGATAACCGGAATGTGGCGCGCATGGCGCTGTTGCTGGCCGGAATGCCCTTTACCGTTCCCGGTGAAACAGTTAACCGCCTTTGTGCTTCGGGCCTTGCCGCCGCCATAAACGGAGCCCGCGCTATACAAACGGGTGATGCCGACCTAATTATTGCCGGTGGAGTTGAAAACATGACACGGGGGCCATGGGTCATATCTAAAACCTCAAGTCCTTTCGGTCGCGATGCCCAGATGTATGACTCAAGCTTCGGATGGAGGTTCATAAATCCAAGGATGCATGAACTATATGGCACCGAAGCAATGGGCGAAACAGCCGAAAACCTTGCCGAACTCCACAAAATAAGCCGTGCCGATCAGGATAAATTTGCGCTTGCTTCACAGCAAAAGGCTGCGAAGGCAAGAACATCAGGGCGTTTTAAAAAGGAAATTGTTTCCGTGGACATACCTCAAAAAAAAGGAGAAACCAAGCATGTTACCGAAGATGAATTTATAAAGCCGAATACCACGCTGGAGGTTCTGTCGGATTTAAAACCGTCGTTCCGCAAAAATGGAAGCGTAACTGCAGGTAACTCATCAGGGCTTAATGATGGCGCCGCTGCGTTGCTGCTTGCTTCCGAAGCGACCCTGCAAAAGTTCTCACTAAAGCCCCTTGCCCGTATTGTTTCGTCCCAGGTAGTCGGTGTTGAACCACGCATCATGGGCATTGGCCCGGTAGAGGCTTCAAACAAGGCGCTGAAAAAGGCCGGACTTACCATAAAAGATATTGATATTATTGAATTGAATGAGGCATTTGCTGCCCAAAGCATTGCCTGTGTCCGGCAGTGGGGCCTTAGCTATGACGACCCCAGAATAAATCCCAACGGCGGCGCCATTGCCATTGGTCATCCTCTTGGCATGAGCGGAGCCCGATTGCTCAATACTGCTGCAATTGAATTGCATGAACAAAATAAACGCTTTGCCCTTGTAACACTATGTATAGGTGTCGGACAAGGGTATGCCGCAATTATTGAAAAAGTTTAAAACCACATACTATGAGAAAGCTATTCGGTAAAAATGTTGTGTCGGTAATATTCACCGGCATTGTAGTAATTTTAGCATTGGTAATTTACGGGGTTTATTACCTGATTAACCACCTGTAATATGATTTATGAATTCAACGGCTACCGCCCTGTTGTTCACAAATCAAGCTTTGTACATCCGCAGGCCTGCGTTACCGGCAATGTTATAATAGGCAGGAATGTGTATATCGGTCCCGGAGCGGCCATCCGCGGCGATTGGGGAGAGATTGTGATCGGCGACGGATGCAATGTGCAGGAAAATTGCACCATTCACATGTTTCCCGCCATCAGTGTAGTATTGGAAGAGAATGCACATATTGGTCATGGCGCCATAATTCACAGCGCCCACATAGGCAGAGATGTGCTGGTTGGCATGAATGCAGTGGTTATGGATAAGGCAGATGTAGGCGAAGGGTGTATTATCGGAGCGCTCACAATGGTGCCGGAGGGCATGAACATTCCTCCGCGAAAAGTGGTGGTGGGTTGTCCGGCGCGAATTGTGAAGGACGTGAGCCCTGAAATGCTGCAATGGAAGAAAAAGGGAACAGAAATATATCAGGCATTGCCCGCCGACCTTCACAACACACTTAAACCCTGCGAGCCCCTGACCTCGGTTCCAAAGTTCAGAAAGCCACAGGCGGAGTTTTTTCACACCTGGAAGACCGTTAAAAAGTAGTGCAACGGCTACTTTACCGTTATAGTTGCAGCCCCATTGTATGAATGATAGGTATCGTCGTACATGGCATCGGCGCCAACCGGGCCCATTACATATTTCCCCTTAGCCACTGCGCGCACCAGGTAGTAAAAATGCTGCTCCGAAGGGGTGGCGTTCATAAACAAAGTAATGCGGTCGTCCCTTATGTCCATGTAATCGGGTTCGGTTTTGTTTTTTATCCATTGCAATTCCCTGTCAGGATTAATGCGGGGGTTCTCTATTTCAAAACAAGCCGGCAGCATATCCGTTACCGCCACATTGCTTACATAACGGTTATCAAGCGAGGAAATAGCAATATCAACTACCACTAATTGCTCCAGTTTCACAGAGCTAAGGTCATTCATCCGGTTTCCCGACTGATCATAAAAGGTCTTACGTACTTTAAGATAACTGTCTTCTTCTTTAAATTCGTTACCCGAAGGTATTCCTTGTGTTTCATAATAGTAATATAACATACCTGACCCGGTGGAACTTATCTGAACCTTTTTATTGCTTAAATCCTGACGCAAAACTGTAGTTACATCACCCGGTTTCAACTCGGCAGCTTTTACGCCATTGATATTAATAGTTGCAGCAGCAGTAGATTTTAAGGCATTCTCCGAATATTTGCCCAAGGCTATGAGCGCCCAGGCATTTTCCTGTGTTGAGAGCCATTGTTCCGATTTCAGATCCTCCGAAATATGCTTTGCAAGAACCGGTATCTGTGGATTATCAGGCTGGGCTTGCAATAAGGTGGAAAGAGATAACGATTCGTCACGGATAAAGGAGTAAAAGCTGCCTTCGGGCGATCGCGTCGCCCTTTCACCCGAAAAGCCGTTTGGCAGTATTGATGAAAAAGCGCCCATATCGCCTATTAGTGCATAGGTTGCCGCCAGCATATACCTGCTGTCGAGAGTCATAGCGGTAGCACTGTGATTATATGCCGATATCAGAGAAACCGCCACAGTGCTGTCCACGGCCTGTGACTTTGATTTTCCAACCAGCTTCTTCAAAAAAGAGGCATCGGTGCCTGATGATGCAGGCAGCATTCGTGCTTTATAATAATTCATAAGAGGCACATTTGGATGATTGGCAAGAGCCAATACATAAAGTGAGTAGAAAACTTCTTCAGGCACAACGAATTTTTGCTGTGGCTTCCCGTCGGCATCATAATAGCCATACAGTTCCGGTTGTTTTCGATTTAACTGGTTCTTGATATATTCCATAAGATTGTCAACAACGGAATTATCAATATCGTACCCCATTTTTTTCGCCTCCAGCAGAAAATGCAGACCATAAACCGAAACCCACCAGTTTACAGACGACTCGCCTGGCCAAAAGGTAAGTCCTCCGTTATATTGCTGCTGTGCATAAACCTTCTTTATGGCTTCATTCACTATATACGTTGGGTTCATTGACTGGTTTGCCGGCGAAAGTCCGAGGGCTTTGACCAACGCCGAATAATACAGTACAGGAAAGGCAGCCGAAATGGTTTGTTCCATGCATCCGTATGGATATTGGAGCAAAGAACTCAAATTTTTTGAAAATCTGGCAAGAGGAGACCGGCTGATTACCAAATAACCTTTGGAACCTTCAACCGCATAATTGGTGTTTAAATCAACATCCCTGGTTTGTCCTCCGTTAATGATACCTGACTCCGTCAACTTTTCCATAGGCAGCGGCGGACGTACAGGAATATCCTCGTGATCCGTAAAAGTTTCATTTAGCGCCCTTACGGCCACATCGACATTTGCCATTCCATATCCCTGAACGGCGTCAAGATTGTAAGTCAGTGTTTTTTCACCGTGTGCGGGTATTTCAATTTTTTGTGTTAAGGCGCCTTCAATTTTTAATGCGCCTTTAACGGACAGTTTGCTATCTGCACTTACATTACCGCCTGTTGTGTTTGTAAGAACTACGTTCAGCAGGCTTGCGTCGCCCGGACTCATAAAGCGGGGCAGTGAAGTGGATACAACAATAGGATCGGCAACTGTAATGCTTTTTTCCCCATTGCCGAATTTATTGTCCTTATAAACCACAGCCATCACCCTCAAGGAACCTGAAAATTCGGGGATATTTATGGTATAGTTTGCTTCTCCATTGCTGTTTGTTTTCATAATACCGCTCCAGTATGAAAGAATATGAACCCGTTTATTCCCTTCCGGGCTCAAACGGCCTTCGAGCGCTTCGCCGCCTGCCATGCTGCTCATGTTCCAGCTGTCAAGTTCGGGCAATACATGCGGATAAAGATCGCTGGAGTTCACCTCAAGCGCTCTTTTGGCATAAAAATAATTATAGGGGTCGGGAATCTGAAAATTTGTTACCTGCAACACCCCTTCATCCACCACGCCAATGGTTACTTCGGCATTGGGAGCAGATTTTACTTTAATGGTCTGGCTTCGTTTGGAGCGTGAATTATCTACGCAAAGCACTTTTACATCCAGTTTATCCGTCGGGTCATCAATTTTTAAAGGGATAAAGCCTCTGGCAATGGTAAGGGGAAGGCTGTTATCCGCCAAGGGCCTGATTACCGAAGCCGATACATAAATACCGGGCAATTCATCCTTTGTGACAGGAATATCGAGGCTTGCAGCTTTGTGGTCAGTATTAAGGAAATATTTTTCCATTATTTCGTTCTGTTCTACAGTTACTATAATTTTACCGTCGAAAGGGCAGGTAAACAGCAGATGGGCATTTTCACCGGGTTTGTAGTTGTCCTTATCCGACTTAATTTCAATATTGCCCTCTTTTTGCACCTGGAATGAATTATACCCGGTAGCGCCAGCGCCATAAGCATAGAATGTGCGGGAAACATAAGCGGCATTGCTTTCGCCCGAAGAAATCCTTACCTCATATTCTCCCGACTGCTGTGGCAAAAAGTCGAGCGATGATGTGCCGTTGATTGTAATATCTTTAAAATAGACCGACTGGGTTCTTTCCTGCGACTCGTACCTTGTTGATGAATAATTATGTACCAGCACTGTTTCCCAGCTATGCCTTACCACCTGCACGGTGGCGCGGGCGTTGCTTACCGGAGCTCCGTTTTTATCAACTGCCGCAAAGCCAATGTTCAGCGGATTGCTGGCAGACACCCACCAATCGAAATTACGAATTCCGAAAAAGGTTTTTTGTGTATAAATGTTCAGTTTCTGTTCCTTATTCACAGGTCTCCCGGTTTCGTCGAATACTGTAATTATGGAATTACCGGTAAGCAACCCAATGTTTTTCTGGTCGGGCAGGGTAAACGAAACGGTGGCTTTTCCGTTCGCATCCGTTTGACCGTTGTCCGTTAGCTGGGTAAAGGACAGGTTGGCGGGACGGCTAATGTAAAAACTGTAATCAGAGAATCTTTTGGCCGAAAACGGGGCGAAGTCGAGATCGAGCGTAGCCTGATAATTTTTATTTGCGGCCGGAGGACCAAACAGCTCCGTTGCCTGAACGGATATATTAGCAGTATTTCCGGGATAATAATCTTGTTTTTCGCTCTGCACATTTACTTTTATACGCTGCGGCATAAACTCTTCAACCAGGAAAGAGAAGGTTTTAAGCAAAACGTCGTTGCCTGAATACATTTCCACATTATAGCTCCCGGTCATGGCTGCGCCGGGCACTGAAAATGAGATTGACGAAGAGCCTTGTTCATCCAACATCCCTTTCAATTCAAGCAGTTGTTTTCCGTTAGGCATTTTAATCTTAAACTTAACAGGTACATTCTTCAGGGTATGCCAGTCAAAGGTTCTGACAATTGAATTCATATTAATCGTATCGCCGGGGCGGTACAGGTCGCGGTTGCTGTAGAGGTAAGCATCATAAGGAACATTTACCGTTGTTTTTCCGCCAACGTCGAATGGGGAGGTGTTTACAGCGTTATCCTGAAGATCCATATAGGTAAAGTCGTCACCGTTGCGTGCTATTACTGCGGTAATATCGCTGCCCGGGTTTTTTGATTTGTCGTAATTGAAGGTAGCCACCCCGTCATGGTTTGATGTGGCCGTATATATTTCCTGGTTGTTGTTGGTAACAAATGTAATCTTGGCGCCTTCTAATTTAGAAGCGCTAAGCAGTGAATTGCAAAACACGGTTATGTTCTTTGCGCCTTTTTTTACAATCAAACCTATATCGGAAACCACTAGTAATTTCCTGTCCTGTATCCAGGGCTTTTTGATATCCTGTATCCTGATGAGATAGATTCCTTTTCTGCTGTTGTCAAATTGCAGATCGTGCAAATTTACATTCAGCATGGAGGTCATTCCTTTTTTTGGCAGGGTAGCGGACAGGTATTCTTTGTTTGAAATAATGTCGCCGTATTCGGGGTTGGCAGAATAATCGTCGGTGTAATAATCCCACCTGTCATTCCCGTCGTCGCCACCGTTTGAATTATCATCCCCTCCATTATTATCAGATGAATTCATATTAAAACTGCCGTCATAGCCGTACGACTGACCGTTTTTCAGATAATGAAGGATATTGTTTTCATAAATCTTATAAATGCTCAACTTAAACTTCGCTACGCTTATTATCTGTACACCCAGATTTCGTTTGCCCTGCGATGAGAGGTAGATGCTGCTTTTGTCATTAAAGGCTATGTATGGCGGCGGTGTGCCAAAATGGATAGTACCCGAGTAATCCTGTTTCAGGTTGATGCCGAAAATATTTTTCAATGATGAACCGATATGAAGGGTATAATCCTGTTTATTAGAAAAATCGCCTGTAATATAAAAACCGTTGGGCAGGGTTTTAATTTGCATATCTGTAACCGTTGGTTCAAGAGAAACAGCAGCTGCAAGGCTTGCCGCATCCACGGGCTGGGTGGTGGTTATATTGATCCGGGACTCCCCTTCCTGAAAGGCGGGCACTGCGCTCATTATTTCAAACTGATCTTTTGCCGGCACCTGCGATACAAATGTTAACTGCTTATCAGTCATCCGGTCGCTGCCCGTGCAGCGCAACCCGGGTGCAATGTTTATATTCAATCCGCAAGGATAACTTTGGTTGTTATCAGGCTGGAACAACAACTGTACGGTACTGCCCTGTTCTGCCGAAACAAGGCTGGGAACAACAACATATTTATCCTGCATTATTTTTAATTTCTCCATTACAGCCGCCGGCGATACGTTGTAATTAAATACCAGATTGATCCCTACAAAAACACCCGTGGCGGCGTTGCCGTCCTTCAATGTCCAAAAAGTTTCAACATTAAGCAGATTGAGGTAAGGCGTATGAAATTTAAGAGGAGTGTTATCCACCGACTTCACCGTTGTTGAATTGGCGAGCAGTTTGTCGGTAAGGGTAACGGTATAATCGGTATTGGGCATAAAGGGCTGCATAGGCGAAAAAGAGAGCTGATTGGGGGCAGTCCACTGATACAAACCGCGTATGGCGGGATGAAAATTCAGATACATATTGCTGTCCCATTTATTCAACAGAGAATCCCTTACAAGGTTTGAATTAAAGGTGAACACAAGCGCCTGCTGGGTTTGAATTTCCCCATCAGGGAAATTGACTTCTTTTATTGTCAGTTTGCTGTTTCTGTTACAGCCCGCAAGAATTAACAGGCTTGCGCTTAGCAGGAATATAGCCTTCCGGCATAGGTTTGAGGCGTTTAATGCTTTCATTATGGATTAAATTAAATATTTGAGCAAGAGAATGTAGCGCGTTTTTATAAATCCCTTCCCGCTTAGTTCTAATTTTCAGGCAATGCTTCAGAATGTTCCGACAACTAATCCGATAACAAACGGAGGGAACGGCAAATTATAGAACAGACTGGGATTAGACGCTGTGCCCTTGGTAAAAACATTGGTAAGCCTGTAGTTAAAATATAGCGCCACCCCGTTAACCTGGCCAAATCTGAAGGTAAGTCCGTAATTGTAATCATTCATGAACACCAACTGCCTGTCAATGCTTTTGGTTGAACTGCCGCCATTGTTATTGGCTACTGTAAAGTTGTCGTAGGCAACATGTTTTGTAATAAGCGCCCAGTCATAATAAAAGCCACCATCTAAAAAGAGCTTGCCGAAATAAAACCTGTCGAAGATTACACCGCCAAGGTTATTGAGGCTAATTTTTTCAGCATTATGCAATACCCCGTTAGGCAATATTTTTGAGGAATCCTGTGTAAGGAAGAAACCGGTCGACTTATAATATAAATCAATTCCGACAGCATTCCATTTCACAAGTTTACGTGCATAACCCATGCCTACAATAAATTCCCTTGAAGCTCCATATTCAATCTTGTCGCCTTCGTCCGACGGCCCGGTAACAAAACCGCCGCCGATAAAGAAATCCACCACGTTTTTAGATGAATCCTTAGCCGTACTGTCATCCTGACTGGCTTTATGTGTTACATTAAGCTGGGCCAGTTTTACGGCTTGCTGGCTGTATGTGGCACATGATGCAAGCAAAAAAAGTGCGGCTGTTACAGGGTAATTTATTTTCATGGCAATGTGCAGGTTAAAACGCAAATATAACAATAACCGAACCCCGAAAGTACTGCGGGAATTGTATTATTTGCCCAAGACTTATAAATTGAGTTATTTTTGCAACCCAAATTTCATTGATAGTCTTTTTTAATCCTTCCATTTCATAAATAAAGCAGAATGTCTAAGATAATACCATTTTGTGCCGTAAGACCGGCCCCCGATAAAGTTTCGGAGGTGGTTTCGCATTCTGTAGAAGCTTATTCGAAAGAGTCTATAAATCGCAAATTAAAAGCCGGGAGCAATAGCTTTCTTCAAATCATTTTTGCGGGAAAGGAATTGAAATCCGGAGAGAAGGAGATGTTGAAAGCCATAAAGCAGAAGTTTATCGATTTTCGTAAACGGGGAATATTTGAGCAGGAAGCCACCCCTACTATATATGTTTACAGGCAAATAAAGGACGGACAAGCACATACCGGTATTATAGCCCTTGCATCGGTTGAAGACTACGAAAACGGGGTTATAAAAATTCACGAACACACCCTGGAAAAGCGAGTGGAGAAGCTGAAAGATTACCTGTCGGTATGCGATTTTAATGCCGAGCCGGTAAGCATTGCTTACCCGCACCATAATGAATTAGATACATTTTTATCGGAAAAAATTAAAGAACATCCTCTCTACGATTTTACAACCGATTTGGTACAGCATTCTGTCTAGAAAATTAGTTCACCGGAGACCTGCGACAGGATAGTCGGTTACTTCAAAAAGACACCTTTCCTGTATATTGCCGATGGGCATCACAGGGTTGCCTCTTCGGTTTTGCTCGCCAGGTCAAAGCGTGAACAAAATAATGCGCACACAGGTAAAGAACCATATAATTTTTTCATGGCGGCGTTTTTTGCCGATAAGCAACTGTCAATATTAAACTTTAACCGTACCTGCAGCACCCTGAACGGGCTTTCATCGGATGCTTTTTTAAGCAGGGTTTCCAATTATTTCGACATTTACCCAAAAGGACACGAACAGGTTCAACCTGCATCGGCAAACGAAATAAGCATGTATCTGGATAAGAACTGGTATATGTTAAAAATAAAAGCCCGTAACTCTGCTTCAGCAAATCCGGTTGAATTATTGGATGTAAGCGTACTCTCTGAAAAAATCTTTGCATCCATACTGAATATTACAGACTTGAGGAATGACAGGAGGGTAACTTTTGTACCCGGCACCAGAGATGTTTCGCAACTGACCAAAGCTGTTGACAGCGGAAAAATGAAAGTGGCCTTTTGCCTTCACCCTATTTCGTTTGGCGAGCTTAAGGATGTTGCCGATTCGGGAGGCATCATGCCGCCGAAAAGCACCTGGATAGAGCCTAAACTGGAAAACGGACTGCTTATATACAGCCTAAGCTAATAACACATTTGTGAAATAGTAATTGAAGTGCCTAATAAAGGAGCTTGCCGGAATTTAGAACTTAGAACGGGTCCGGTGATACATGGGGGGCTGATAACTTACGGTTAAAAAGAGGAACATATAGGTATCGTTGTGGGTTGGATCGCCTCGCATATTACCTACATTTGTTTGCCCGGGAATATCGCCAAGGGAGGGATCGGCAAAATGTGCGGCAATGTTTCCTCTTTGGATTGCTATCTGGTTGTTATAAAAATAATTGCCGTGTGTATCATCAATATAATCGCTGCTTGTCCACAGGCGGTCTGACAATTCTAAACCTAGGCTCCATTTTTTGCTTAATGCATATTTCATGCCAAGCCCTGCCGGGAAACAAATTGCAAGCTGCGAGTAAGCAGGCGGGCCTCCCTGTAAGCCTTCACCCTCGGTACTCAAAGGGCGAAGATTGTACCAGGCGGAGTTCCATTGCCCTTGCGGATTAAAATACAACCCCCCAAAACCTAAAAATACGTATGCGCTAATAGCCAACTGGTGAAACCCATGGGCATGCTTAATATGATAACGGTGGCCAATCTGACTGTTACGATAAAAATAGTATTCAAATTGTCCGGAAAGCTCAATAATGGGGGAACGGAAATTCAGGTTGCGGTTATGCCGAACTGCATTTGTCGTAAGAGCATCATTGCCGTATACCATTGCTGTGGTTAACATTCCTTTAACCGCAAATGACGGGGAAATGTGATACCTGTAGCCACCTTCGAAAGAATAACGTATAGCACTGAAATTAAAATCTTTAAGAAAGTGTGTACCAATTGTGGATGAACCACCGAGATCGCCAAGAAACTGATCTGGTCCAATGCCAATCATGTATTCATTAGGATTGGAAAAACGGTCGAAGAAATACTGCGAATAACCAAGTACT
>JABEUT010000142.1 GCA_013044305.1 Bacteroidia bacterium | reverse complement strand
GCTATTGCTTGTGTAACGACTATCTTTGAAACCGACATCATCTACCTATGGACCGACTCATTCCCATAAACAGTAAAAACGATATACCGGAAAAGTACCGCAATACATCCATTGAGCTTTTACTTGAATACCACAACCTGAACAAGCCGTTCGAAACATATTCCACCGCCCAGTTACTGATAGGTATGTGCATGGATAACCGCAAACACATGCACATCCCCGATAACTTCTCCTACATTATACGCACTGGCGGCGCCAATATGCGGTATAGCGAGTTTAAGATTTCATTTGCCATTGGCGTGGGCGGGGTGAAAAATATGGCACTGATAGGGCACAACCATTGCGGCATGGTGAACCTGGTATCCAAAAAGGACCAGTTCATAAACGGACTGATAGATAATGCGGGCTGGACGAAAGAAATGGCAGAGGAGAATTTTATGAACTTCGCTCCCATGTTTGAAATAGGCAATGAAATAGATTTCGTTTTGAGCGAAGTACCGCGCCTGCGCAGGCGTTATCCCAAAATACTTATTGCCCCTATGATATATCTGGTGGAAGACAACAGGCTTTACCTGATAAGGGAAAACGCGTAGGGATATTTAAAGTTTCATGCGGCGGAATGCCCAGGTGCCGATTGTGATCAGGGCAATATCGAATGCTGCCATTATGGCAAGATTGGTAATATAGGGCAGCGATGAAATGCCAAGAATAGCCCCGCGTAAACCATCTACGGCATACGTGGCAGGGTCAATACGGGTAAGGATACGCAGCCATACCGATATATTGCTAAGCGAATACAGCGCCCCCGAAAGAAGAAAAAGAGGATATACCACGAAGCTGGAAACAAGCCCGAAACCTTCGGGGCTTTCCAGAAAGGAACCTATTATCAGCCCGAGGCTCGATATGCCTGCCGCAAAGAATATGAGCATGACGAGGGTGAGCGGCACACTTGTAACGGTGAAAGGGATGCCAAGGAATATTCCTATGATCAGCAGGATGCAGGCCTGGAGCAGTGCATCGGTCATACCGCCTATCATTTTGCCTATAAATATGGTGCTGCGGGAAATGGGCGCTATGAGCACCTCTTTAAGGAAATCCACTTTTTTATCCCAGACTATGTATGCACCGTTGAAGATGGAGCTGAAGATAATGGTCATGGCCAAAAAACCGGGGAATATGAAATGCTGGTAATCGCCTGCTTTTCCCGATGTCATGGCGCCCATACCGCCTCCGAAAATAAAATACCAGAACAAAGGCAAAAACACAGAGGATATAATGCGGCTTTTTTCGCGCTGAAACACCTTGAACTCGCGGTACCAGATGGCATATATGGCTTTAAATATCTTTCTCATTTCGACTGCCTTGCGGTGGTAAATGTTCTTACATGCTCCATTACCCCGCCTTCACCTTCGCGCATCTGCTTGCCGGTATAGGCAAGAAAAACATCGTTCAGATCGGGCGAATGCACATTGATGTAATCAATATCGCCGGCCTCTTTCAATATCGCCTGCAGGTTTTTACCTGCGTTCTCCACCTTCATGATGATTTCGGAGCCGCTGCTTTCCATGCCTTTTATAAAGCCGTAACGGGCGAAATTTTCGGTCCGTATGTTTTTCCCTCTTATAATTACGGTGTCGCTCCCTATTTTACTGCAAAGGGTTGCCGGAGTGTCGAGTGCAATAATTTTGCCATTGTCTATTATGGCTACCCTGTCGCACAAGTTCTGCGCTTCCTCCATATAGTGGGTGGTAAGCACTATGGTCATTCCCGTGTTTTTTGCCAGCGATTCAATATACTTCCATATATGCTCTCTGGTTTGCGGATCGAGGCCCAGAGTTGGTTCATCGAGAAAGAGCACTTCTGGTTCGTGCAGTAGTCCTCGTGCTATTTCGAGGCGCCTGCGCATCCCTCCCGAATATTTCTTTACCTGATCGTTTTTGCGGCTGGTAAGGTCAACAAGAGCCAGTACAGAGTCTATCTTTTTGTTAATAGTCTTATATGGCACATCATACATCAGGGCATGCAGCTTCAGGTTTTCGTATCCCGACAGCAGCTCATCGGAGCTGGGATCCTGAAAAACCATGCCGATGGAACTTCTTACTTTTTCAGGCTGGCTTATGATGCTGTAATCTTTGATATAGGCATTGCCCGAACTAGGTTTTACAAGGGTAGATAGCATCATGAGCAAGGTGGTCTTTCCTGCGCCATTGGGTCCGAGCAGCCCGAATACCTCGCTCCGGCCAATGGACAAGTTGAGGGAATCTACTACAACATGGTCGCCATAGTTTTTTGTTAAATCCTTTGTGGTTATGGCTTGTCCGTTCATTGCTGGAAAAAAGTGGAAACAAATGTATTATTATTTCAAACCTATTCTATCGCTGCTGTCATTTAAAATGAACCAAACACCATTGGCTTAAATGGCGCCTCGAATTCATTCACGTTAAGAAAAGTATCTTATCCGATTGTATATTTTTTACATAGCATTGGCTGTCTCGCCATTATTTGGCGGTTTGTGGCATTTTTTTGATATATAGGGGGGAGGGGTGTTCCTTTAATTAATAATTTACAATTAGTAATTTATAATTTGAAATACAAGTGGTTATGT
>JABEUT010000141.1 GCA_013044305.1 Bacteroidia bacterium | reverse complement strand
TTTGAATCTACCCCTTATGCGCAATGGATGAAAAAGGTGATTCATTTCGGCGGGGGCGACGACCAGCAGCAGCAGCAGCAGTTCCTCAATTACCTGAACACCTTTGCAGGCATTATTACAAAGCCGTATTTTGGCGCCAACGTATATACCTTCCTTAAATCAACCCCGGCGCCAATACAAATTACCCTTGCCGATTCAGTGAAGAACCTTATCAACACCGGCGTGTCGCTTATGACTTTCTTCGGTCATGCTTCGGGCAGCAATTTTGATGTGAACCTCGATGCCCCGTCAGATTACAGCAATTACGGGAAATATCCGATGATAATAGGCGATGCCTGTTTTTCGGGAGATATTTTTGAGCCTGAAGGGGAGGCAATTTCAAATACCAGCGAGCAATTCACCCTTGAAAACCCGGGCGCCATTGCATTTTTAGCCACCGACGACCTTGGCGTGGCAGGCTACCTGTTCAATTATACCACATATTTTTATCAGGATATAGATACCCTTTTCTGGCGTAAGCCCATTGCCAAATCCTTGCAGAACACCATAGGCAAATGCTATGCGGCGCTGCCTTCCGACATTATAAATACCATGACCATATTGGAGATGACCTTAAACGGCGACCCGGCAATAACCTTTATGGCAAAGGATTCTTTGCCCGATTATGCCGTAACCGACACAAGTGTTTACTTTACACCGGCTAATGTTACCACGCAACTCGATTCGTTCAAGGTGAACGTGGTAGTGTACAACCTTGCCGAAGCCGTTACACAGCCGGTACAGGTTTCAGTTACGCGCATTTTCCCCGGCGGACAGACACAAAGCTATCTGAAAACATTCCCGCATGTATATTATCAGGATACATTGTCAATTACCATGCCCGTAAACAACCAGATAGGCGTTGGTCTGAACAAGTTTACGGTAAGCGTAGACCCTAATAACTTCTGCAAGGAGCTTACCAAGGTAAACAACAACCTCAACCAGCCGGCAAGCCTGCTTATAAGTTCGGGGGATATAGTTCCCATTTTCCCGTACCAGTTTGCCATAATACCCACCGATACGGTTACCCTGAAAGCCTCCACAGGCAACCCCAACGCCCCATCGCGCCGGTATATATTCCAGATGGATACAACCATATTTTTCAACAGCCCCTGGCTAAAATCGCAGGTGGTAAGCTCGCCCGGCGGAGTGGTGTGCGCCAACCAGTGGAACTGGCAGAATACGCCGCCCGGAACGCCATTCTGGAACCTGCATCCGGTAAATAACAATCCGCACCGCCCCTTAAAGCTGCATTCCGGTGAACCTGTAAAATTCAGCCCGGCTCAAAAAGCCGCAGTGCCTTCTCCTGCAATGAAGCCAATCGCCGAAAAGCCTGCTATGGGCGCTGCTATATCAAATGCCAACAGCCCAGCAGCCAAGCCTGCACAGGCAGGCGCAAGACCCGGAATAGGCGAGCAGCAGGGCATGATGCAAACCGTGGCAACCCAAACTCCGGTAAGGCATGTTGTAACTCCGCCGCCCTCATTCCTGTTCAGGGACAGCACGGTGTATTACTGGCGCGTAATGCGCGATACCAACGATTTCAAAGACTTTTTCTGGGAGGAGAGTTCCTTCCAGTACATCACCGGCAAAACAGGCTGGGCGCAGGCGCACTATTACCAGTTCGACAACAATTATTATACTTACATAAGCTCCGACATACCGCACCGTAGGTGGTTGTTCTCACCTACGGGCGCTACATTGCAATGCAATACTTATGGGGTGCCGCTTCCGCAGTTCTGGAGTAACATCGGCAAATTGTTTGCAACCGAATACCTTCTGAACCTGACAACCGAAGGAACAGGCGGCTGCCAGGCAACAAATCAATTAATGGTTGCCGTAATTGATGGAGTATCCCTGCAACCCTGGTTCAGCGGAAACCCCAATTACCAGTTCGGGCAAGCCAATGGCGCCGGTAATCCAAATGGCTGCCTTCTTGGCAACAAATTTGTATTCTGGACCAATAATGCCAGCCAGATGACAGCCATGAAAAACATGCTGAAAGCCGTTCCGGCAGGCGATTACATACTCATATATAGTTTTGTGGAAGCTAACTTCAAACACTGGGCTGATACAAGTGTGCGAAGCCAGATAACCGCACTCGGCGGACCGGGTTCAGGCACTTTGGCAAGCTATTCCGACACTGTGCCATGGATATTCTTAGCAAAAAAGGGCAGCCCCCTAAGCGCCATGAATGTGGTTGGCATAGGGCCTTTGGATAGCCTGCACCTTACCGTCAATTTGTCGAACAATGAGGATTTTGGCAGCAACCTGTCGCCTGTAATAGGTCCGGCGCAGCACTGGGATTCTTTAAGCTGGAGGCAGCATCCGCTTGTTAATCCGAACCGCGACAGCGCGCGGCTGAACATTATGGGCATTGACAACAGCGACAACTCCACCATGCTGTTCCGCAACATAGCGCCGCAGGTGGCCAATATGTACCTGTCCTCCATCAACCCCAAAATTTACCCGCGGCTGCAGCTGATGGAATATACCAAGGATACGCTCACCCATACACCCAGCCAGATGAACAAATGGCAGGTGTTCTTTACTCCCGTACCCGAAGTGGCGGTTAATCCCTCCATATTATACCCGTCGCAGGCCGCCTACTTCCACGAGGATACCTTGCAGGAAGGCGACAGCATTAAATACCAGACGGTGGTGCAGAACATAAGCCCATATACCATGGACAGCATGGCGTATAACGCCTGGGTGCTCGACGGAGCCAATGTTTCGCACTACCTGCCCGTAAAACATACCAAGATACTGCTGCCCGGCGACACCACCATGCTCACCGCAAAAACCTCGTCGCTGGCATATCCCGGCGCCAACAGCATCTGGTTTGAGGTGAACCCCGCCGCACAGCCCCTTACCCGCCCCGAAGAGTACCACTTCAACAACTTTGCATGGGAGAACTTCTTTGTTCAGTCGGACAAGATAAACCCCCTGCTCGACGTTACCTTCGACGGGGTGCATATACTGAACAACGATATAGTATCGCCCCATCCAACCATACTGATTACCCTAAAGGATCTGAATCAGTTTCTTTTGCTCAACAGTCCTGCCAATTTTGCGGTATTCATACGCAATGTGAACACCCCCGTGGCCACACCCGTAACCGTAGGCAACCAAATGACCTTTACCCCTGCGGTGCTGCCCGACAACAGCTGCAAGCTGATTTATACACCCGTGCTTACCGATGGTACCTACGAGCTTACCGTGCAGGCCAAGAACTCGGCCGGCGTTATGAGCGGCCCCAATGCGTATGTGATAGATTTTCAGGTAATCAATAAATCAATGATAAGCGATGTGATGAACTACCCCAATCCATTCACCACTTCCACCCGGTTTGTATTCACGCTTACCGGCGATCAGGTGCCCACCTATTTCAAAATACAGATTATGACCGTTACCGGAAAAGTGATAAGGGAAATTACAAAAGACGAGCTCGGCCCCATTCATATAGGCAGGAACATAACCGAGTTTGCCTGGGACGGCACCGACAGGTTTGGCGACAGGGTGGCAACGGGTTTATATCTCTACCGCGTTGTAACGTCAATAGACGGACAGTCGCTCGACCACTATGCAACCCAGGCCGACCAGTTTTTTACCGATGGCTGGGGTAAAATGTATATGCTGAAATAAGCAAGCGCAAAAACACGATATGGCAACCACAGAGCAGAAAGAGATACACATAAAAAACCGGAAAGCATCGTTTGAGTATTCACTGCTCGACAGGTACACTGCGGGAATGCAGCTGAAAGGCACCGAAATAAAATCGGTGCGCGAAGGCAAGGCGAACATCAGCGATGCGTTTTGCTTTTTCGATAATGGCGAATTGTGGGTGAAGGGTTTGCACATATCCCCCTTCAGCAAGGCGGCGTTCTTTAACCACGAAGAGGTAAGAAACCGCAAGCTGCTGCTGCATAAAAAAGAACTAAAGAAGATCAACAACTCCGTTACCGAGGGCGTAACCATTGTGCCCCTGGAGCTGTTTATTAATAAAAAGGGCTGGGCAAAGCTCGAAATAGCCCTTGCCAAAGGCAAAAAGCAGTTCGACAAAAGGGAGACCATAAAAAAGAGAGAGCTGCAGCGCAAGCTGGGTCGCAAGGTAAAGTAAAAAAGAAAAGCCTCCCCGAAGGAAGGCTTCTCTTTTTTATTATTGTCCTTTCCGTTTAAAAGTGGAAAATAATGTTGAGGTCGGCGCTGCTCATCGAAACGAATGACGATTCGGTGTTGCCGAAGATGGAATTAACGCCGGTATCAATGCTGAAACCGCTAGTTCCTGTGCCGGGAGTGATGTTCTTGTCACTAACGGTGGAACCGGGTGAAGCCGGGTTGATATCCTCGAAGGTGGTGCTTCCCTGTCCTGTTGACTGGAAGTTGATGCCCCAGGTGTATTCTGCGCCGATTGAGATTTTAGGCATGAAGAAATATTCAAAACCGATGAATCCTAAAGCGCTGATGCCGAATACTGAACCTGAACTCCAAGCGGTAGGTCTGCCGCTATACACACCTGATGCCATATTGGTGGTGGTTGGGCTGTTTCCCCACAAACCTCCCAGTACAGGGGTAGTATAGAGCGGGTTCGGGTTGTTGGTTTGGTTGTAGGCGTTTCCGTAGGTGTACGATGCCGATGAACCTGCGAGCCAGAACATGAGTTCTGCGCCATAGTAACCTTGCAGGCGGGTTTTGCCTTTTCTCTTTTCAATACCTGCGCCTAAGCCAACAAAGTGGTTGTCGAAGCTTTCTTTGTCGGTTACGGTAGGAGGTACGAACGGCGGTGTGCCGCTAACTGACGTGTTGTTGTAAATGGTGTTCGATTGCGAGAGCGACTGAACTCCGATACGCAACAAGGCACGGTATGCGGTTTGGTTATCTACATAATACTTACCAATAATGGTGTTGTATGGCGAAAGATAATTTGCTGTAGGAGCCTTGTTCCCTGCACTTGATAAAAAGTTGCCGAAATAGTTCAGCCATGGTGAAGCGTCGAAGGCTATTGCCCAGTCGCCTGCTTCAGGCAGGTACATTTCGCCTTTTTTGCTTGTAGGTCCGCTTGAACTGTTGTCGGTTTGTGCAAACAATCCGGCTGAACAGAGTGCAAGTGTTCCTGCGAGAAGTAACTTTTTCATGTTAAGTTGTGTTTTGGTTAGTGGCGCAAAAGTAATAAAAAGTTTACTTGGGTGATACGTGATTCCGTTTCCTAATTATTAACGAGATTGTGTTGAAAAATAATTGACATACTGACCTTTGCGCTTGTTTCGGGGGCTCTTTAAGACGCCGGAAGGTTACTTTTTGCCCTCTTGCCGCTCTGCCTTCCAGTCGGTGGAATTAACCAGGGGTACAAAGGAAAAGTTGCCAAAATCAAGGGTTTTATATGTGAATGCCCCGGCCTCCGCAGTAGCTGCCTTTGCCTTCTTAATCTGTTTCATCACCTGCCTTTCGCCGGCTCCGAGTGGTATTACCAGTATGCCTCCCGTAGTCAGTTGGTCGAGGAGAGGTTGTGGGATGTATGGCGCAGCGGCGGTAACACTTATCCGGTCGAAGGGCGCATAAGCAGACAGCCCCTGGTAGCCGTCGCCGTAAAAGCATTTAACACGGCAGCCCAGCGACTTGAGCAGGGCAGAGGCCTTGTCGTGCAGTTTTTTATGTCTTTCCACCGAATAAACGTGTGCTCCGAGCGCGTCGAGCACGGCTGCCTGAAATCCCGATCCGGTGCCTATTTCCAGTACCTTGTCGCCTGGTTTTACCTGCAGCAGCATGGTTTGAAAGGCAACGGTAAAGGGCTGCGAAATGGTTTGTCCTTCGCCAATTTTAAAGGCGTTGTCTTCGTATGCATAAGCAAGTAGGGCGCTTTCGAAAAAGAGGTGGCGCGGCACCTTGCCTATAGCGTTAAGCACGGCGGGGTCCTTTATTCCTTTCTTTTTAAGCTGTTCAACCAGTTTTTTCCTTAAACTCTGGTGTTTCAACGTATCTTCCACCCTGCAAAGTTAGTAAATAGGTGCGACCTATACGATACGTAACATTCATGGCTCCTGCATCGCCCTAACCTGTCATTTGTCATAGGAAGCAATGAGAAAAGAGCTTATTTTTACACACTGATAATCATTATTCAACTAACCCTATGGAAGCAAACACCAACGAACCGCTGAAGGCGCTCAAGGATCAGATCATGGAGTACGTAGATTTAAAAACGGAGTACCTTCGGCTTACGGCCATGGAGTATGTAGCAAAAACAACATCGTTTGTTTTTACCACGGTGGTGCAGGTCTTTATCCTGTTCATGTTTGTTTTGTTCCTTGCCATATCCCTTGCTTTTTTCGCAGGGTCTTATTTTCACAGTTTCGGACTGGGCTTTCTCTTTTCATCGGGTTTATTTTTACTCTGGCTTATATGCTTCAGCATTTTCGGGAAAAAGAGGATGCGCAACTTTATTGCGCGAAAAATAATCAGCATGAATGATAAAAACTAAAAACTAAAACGGTTTTTTGAAACAACCGGTTATAAATAGAACAACATGGACGCATTCGAAGAACTACGCAGCCGTAAGGCAGAACTGGCGGCAAAGTGCAAGACTAAAGCCGAAGAGATAAGCCTGCAAACCGATTATATTATATGTAACTTCGGTAAAATAGCCATCGGCAGCCTTTTGGGAGATATTTTGAAAAAGAATAACCCGGATACAAAATCTGAAATCCTGAAGATACTTGTAGCCGAAGGCATAGATACGGCAGTGAACATACAAAAAGACCCGCACCACATAAAGGACAAGCTGCTCGAT